>CAIZGQ010000885.1 GCA_903932565.1 uncultured Hyphomicrobiales bacterium | reverse complement strand
TTTCGACGTCTGTCTTGCTGATCGAACATGACATGTCGGTGGTGATGGAAATTTCCGACCACGTGGTTGTGCTCGATTATGGCGCGAAGATCGCTGATGGCACGCCTGATGACATTCGCAATGATCCGCGCGTCATTGCAGCCTATCTCGGCGTTGCCGACGAAGAAGACCTTGAAGAGGCGCTCACCCCACCTGTCATCAAGCCGCTGCCGCGAAGCAAGGGGCAAGACCGATGAGTGCGCTTTTGGAGGTGCGCGGGGTCGAGGCCGGTTACGGCAAGAACAAGGCTTTGCACGGGGTCAATCTCGATGTCGGGCAGGGCGAAATCGTCACGTTGATTGGCTCCAACGGGGCTGGCAAATCGACTTTGATGATGACGCTGTGCGGCGCCCCCCCAGCCTGGGCTGGTCAAATCCTGTTTGATGGCGAGGACATCACGCGGCTGCCGACGCACGAGATTGCGACGCGGGGCATTGCGCAAGCCCCGGAAGGACGTCGCATTTTTCCACGCATGACGGTGTTTGAAAATCTACAGATGGGTGCGTCCGTCGGGGATGCCGCACATTTTCAGGATGATCTGACGCGGGTGTACGATTTGTTTCCGCGTCTGCGCCAACGGGCACAGCAACGCGGCGGCACATTGTCGGGCGGTGAGCAGCAGATGCTGGCGATTGCGCGCGCGCTGATGGCACGGCCAAAACTTTTGCTGTTGGATGAGCCCTCGCTCGGGCTGGCACCGCTGATCGTCAATCAGATTTTTTCCGCCATCCGCGATCTCAACAAGACGGAAGGGCTGACCGTGTTTCTCGTCGAGCAGAACGCCTATCACGCGTTGCGGCTGGCGCATCGCGGCTATGTGCTGGTGAATGGTGTGGTGACGATGACGGGGCTCGGCGCTGAATTGCTGGCGCGGCCGGACGTGCGCGCCGCCTATCTTGAAGGGACGCACTGATGGCGCTCTCGGGTGATCAAGCGTCGTGGATCTTTGCCTTTGTTCTGCTTGTGCCATGCGCGGGCGGGGCCGCGGCCTTCGCCTCGGGTCGGGCGGTGGCCCGCGCCTGGCGCAGCTTCGCCAGTCTTTGGCCCGGGCTCCTGGCGCTGACCGGGGCTGTCGGCTTTTTGCACTATGCGCTGTTTGGCCTCTCGGCCATTCCGGCAGCCACGATTGGAGAGGCGCTGACCGGGTTTCAGCATGCGCCATCGCAGGGCCTGCGGGCGCTTGGCGCGAGCTTCAGTTATTCCGGCGCGGTTCTCATTGTGCTGACCGGGTTTGCCTATCTCGGGTTTCGGCTCGCCCGCGCGGCGCAGATGGCAGGTCAGTACAGTTTTCTGTTCCAACGCGTCGGACCGTTCAATTGGCGGCGACTTCCAGAAGCTTGAACGTGGCTTATCCCATGGGGTGACAGGGTCGGCCAAACCGTAGAACATGCGTGCGTCATTCGAGGGGCCCACCCTCTTTTAAACCCAAACCTTTTTTGATCCGGAGCGACCCATGAAGTCTTCAATGTTTGCCGGTCTTGCCTTGGCGGGATTGGTTATGTCCGGCACCGCGCAGGCCGATGTGAAGCTTGGCGTGCTCGGCCCCATCACCGGACCAAGCGCGGCGTTTGGTGCGCAATTGAAGAATGGTGCCGCGCAGGCGGTGGAGGACATCAACAAGGCCGGCGGCATTCTGGGGCAGAAGATTGTCCTCTCTGTCGGCGATGATGTGTCCGACCCCAAGCAGGGCGTGTCTGTCGCCAACAAGTTTGTCGGGGATGGCGTCCAGTTCGTCGTCGGGGCCTTCAACTCCGGTGTGTCAATTCCGGCCTCTGATGTGTTCGCGGAAAACAACATTCTGCAGATCACGCCAGCCTCCACCAACCCGACGTTTACCGAGCGTGGACTGACGAACATCTTTCGCGCCTGCGGTCGGGATGACCAGCAGGGCAAGGTCGCAGCCGATTACGTTCTGGCGCACTTCAAAGGCAAGAAAGTCGCCATCGTCCACGACAAGACGACCTACGGCAAAGGCCTCGCGGACGAGATGCGCAAGGGTATCGTTGCTGGCGGCATGAAGGATGTTCTCTATGAGGGCGTGAACACCGGCGACAAGGACTATTCAGCCGTCGTCTCCAAAATCAAGGCCTCCGGGGCGGACCTTTTGTTCTGGGGCGGGCTGCATACGGAAGGCGGGCTGATCGTGCGCCAGATGCGTGATCAGGGTGTGCAGGCACCTCTCATGGGCGGCGATGGCATTACCTCGGCCGAATTCGCACAGATTGCAGGACCCGGTTCCGAGGGCACGCTGATGACGTACGGTCCGGACCCGACGAAGAAGCCCTCAGCTGCCTCCGTGGTCGCCGCATTTGAAGCCAAGAAGATCAATCCGGAAGCCTATACGCTTTACAGTTACGCTGCGGTGCAGGTGTTCAAGCAGGCGGCTGATGCTGCAAAGTCGCTTGACCCCGTGAAGATGTCAGCCGCCATGCATTCAGGCATGACGTTCGACACCGTGATCGGCAAGTTCTCCTTTGATAAAAAGGGCGATCGCAACGATAGCGATTACGTCATGTACATCTGGAAGAAGATGGCGGACGGCAAGATCAGCTACGTCGAGATGTAATCATGAGCGTTCGAGGCGTTCGGGCAGCATGTTTGTCCGGACGCTTCTAAACTTAAATTGATCTGCATGGCCCTCGCAAAACGTATGACCACATACAAATCGTAATACCCATAACGCCAGTCTTTGCGACTTTGCCGCCTTCGAAAGCTTGAGTTTGTGACCCATCCGCTTCCAAAATCGATCGACGAAACATTGGCCCTGCTGGCAAGCGCGAATTACGTGTCGGATCGTGCGCTCGCCACCGTTGTATTTCTGAGCCTGCGCATGGGACGCCCGCTTTTTCTGGAAGGCGAGGCAGGCGTTGGCAAGACCGAGATTGCCAAGGTTCTCAGCAAGACACTGGGGCGCAAGCTCATCCGGCTGCAATGCTACGAGGGGCTTGATGTGTCATCCGCCGTTTACGAATGGAACTATGCGGCGCAGATGATGGCGATCCGTCTCGCAGAAGCGTCCGGCGACACAGATCGCACGCGGCTTGAGCAGGATGTGTTTTCCGAGCGCTATTTGACCAAGCGCGCTTTGCTGCAGGCGCTGGAGCCCTCAACCGATGGCCCGCCGGTTTTGTTGATCGACGAACTCGACCGCACGGATGAAGCCTTTGAAGCGTTCCTGCTGGAGGTGCTGTCGGACTTTCAGATCACGATCCCCGAGCTTGGAACGATCAAGGCGGATCAGGCGCCCATCGTCATCATCACGTCAAACCGCACGCGTGAGATTCATGACGCGCTGAAGCGCCGGTGTTTGTATCACTGGGTTGACTATCCCAATGCCGAGCGCGAGCAGGAAATCCTTCGCACACGGGTGCCACAGGCGGCGGCCAATCTCAGCGCACAGGTGGTGGCCTTTGTGCAGAAGCTGCGCGGTATCGATCTCTTCAAGCAGCCCGGCGTGGCCGAGACGCTGGACTGGGCAACAGCCTTGACAGAGCTTGACGCCGTGGCGCTCGATCCCGAACTTGTGACGGATACGCTGGGCGTTCTTTTAAAATACCAGGATGACATTGCGCGCATCCAGGGCTCAAAGGCCCAGGAGCTGATCAACGAAGTTCAGGCGGAATTGAGGGCGGGATGACCGCGCTAGAATCGCCTGTTGAGGGCAAACTCGCGCTGAATATCCTTTATTTTGCGCGGGCTCTTCGCGCCGCCGGGTTGCCGGTTGGTCCAGGCAGCGTGATGGATGCGGTCAGCGCAGTCGAGGCCGCGGGCATTGGTGCGCGCGAGGATTTTTACGCGACATTGCATGCTGTTTTCGTCAAACGGCATGAGCATACGCTGCTGTTTGACCAGGCGTTTCAGATTTTCTGGCGCACGCGCGGCTTTTCCGAAAAGCTGATGTCGATGCTCTCGCCCATGGCGCAACCCAACCAGCCGCCGCAAAAGCCTAAGGCCGGGGCCAATCGCGTTGCTGA
>CAIZGQ010000884.1 GCA_903932565.1 uncultured Hyphomicrobiales bacterium | reverse complement strand
GGCGATTTCGACGGATCCAGCTTCAGGGGAACAAAGGGGCCGCCGACGCCGCCCTGATCCGCACCGGACTTGAGGGATGTGGTGAGGCTCGCCGGGTTGAGGCCGGTAGCGGCAAGGCCGATACGCAAACGGTCGGCTCGCTGGCGGGCCGTGTCGGAGAGGGTGCGGAGTGAGCGCATCTGGGCGGTCTCGGTTGTTTCGAGGGAGGCAGTGAGGGCCCGCAGCTGCTGCGGCGTGGCCTGGGATGGAATGGACGCGGTCGACAGGTCGGCGACCGCGCTCGGCGCCTCTGCGGTCGGCGCATCACCGCGGCGCAGTTCGAGAGAGCCCAACAGATCGGTGTCGGTGAGCATGCTCTGGCGCTCAAAGCCGCCCGTGGCTGACGTGGACTTGCCATCCTGCGTGGCATCCGCGCGCGGCGCGGGCTTGCGGGGGACAATTGCGTCATCGGCCGGGGTGATATCAACCGCTTCGGGCCTCGGCTTGGCCGATGGGCGCGCATTGGCCGCTGGCGTCAGCGGGGAGGGGGACAAAGGCGCAAAAGCCTCCAACGACTCCGGCAAGGCGGATGACGCGAATGACGATCCAACTGCCTTCCCATTCATGTGCAAGAGAGGCGTCAGCGCCTGCAGCCCGTCGGTGGCGGGTGCTTCTGCATTGGCGCGTGCGACCTGGCTGGTGCGTGCGCCCTTGCGCAGGCTGGCGGTCTCCGTCGGGATCTGGCGCAGCCGGTCTGCCAGAACCGCAACCTTCATGGTGCGGTCTTCCAGCGTGCTTTGGCGGAGTTTCAGGTCGCGGAGCCGGTTTTCAATCGAGTCCTGCTCGACCAGTCGGGTGGACGCCGTCCGGTCGATCTGGTTGCGCAGCGCATAGATGCGGTCTTCGTAGCCCGCAACGATGGAATGTTCGCGGTCCATCAGTGTCGCAACAATATCGTCGTGGAAGACGACGGCGCAGGTCGATGCAATCGCGACAATTAGTGACAGCGGGAACAGGCAGACACCCAAATAAAGCATCCACGGACGCAGGGCGAGGCAACGCGCCTCCTGTCCCCGCTGCAGCGTGACAAAGATGTGCGAGCGCGGAAGTTGTGCGCTTGGCATGTCCTGTCGAAACGAGGAGCGGCGGGTCGGCATTTGTGGGAAAACTCCGCACTCGTTGGTCGCAGTTCTCCTATTTGTCCCTGTTAAGGTTAAATTTTGGGAAACGAGGCTGGGCTCAGAGGCGAAATGGGCAAACGTGTGCGCATGCGGGCGGGCGACCGTTAACGATCGGCCGGCCAAGCAAACGTCTTAAAATTTTCTTTATCGCTGAAAATCGACGAAAAACTGAATGGCAAAAACACTTTAGATTGAAATTGCCGCATTTAAAGAAAAGCGCTTCGAATTGGGCACTTTTCATAATGATTCGTATTTCAGACGGGGCGGCTCCTCAGTAATTCTGAATTAAGGTTCTTGGCGCAAGCTTGAACTTAACCGGACGCCGATTGGCATCGGTTGAGCCATTGATTGCGGAGCATCTAAATGTTGATCTTTTCGAAGTTTTTGAAGAACGAGAGCGGCGCGACGGCCATCGAATACGGCCTCATCGCGTCCCTGATTGCAGTTGCCATCATCACATCGGTGACGCAGCTGGGCACCAAGGTCGGTGCGACCTTCAATGCCGTTTCCAACAAGCTGAGCTAAAAAAGTTCAGAGAAGAAGCCGATTGGAATTTTCTTTTTCAACCACCCTTTTTGGAGCACGAACATGTTGAATCTGTCGAAGTTTTTGAAGAATGAAAGCGGCGCAACGGCCATTGAATACGGCCTCATTGCATCGCTGATCGCAGTCGCGATCATCACATCGGTGACGCAGCTTGGCACGAAGGTCGGCGCGACCTTCAATGCCGTTTCCAACAAGCTGAGCTAAAATCATACCGGATTGAGAGCCGGTCTGGAATTTTCTTTTTCAACCACCCTTTTTGGAGCACGAACATGTTGAATCTGTCGAAGTTTTTGAAGAATGAGAGCGGCGCAACGGCCATTGAATACGGCCTCATCGCATCCCTGATTGCAGTTGCGATTATTGGAGCCGTGACGCAGCTTGGCACCAAGGTCGGCGCGACCTTCAATGCCGTTTCTGCCAAGCTGAGCTAAGCAAACGGACCGCATTTAACGGTTCGTACGGCATCCGGGCCTTGTCCGGATGCCGTTTTTTTTGAACGAGAAAGTAAACCAAGATGTCGCTTCTCACGCGGTTAATGACGAACCAAAGTGGTGCAACAGCCATAGAATACGGTCTGATTGCGTCCCTCATCGCTGTTGCCATCATCACCGCGACCACGTCCCTTGGAAACAAGGTTGGGGCGACCTTCAACAAGGTCAGTAACAAGCTGAGTTGATCGATTCTCGCAGGTTCATCTTTGGAGGTAGCCTGCGAGCTTTATTAAAACGATAGACCCTTGTTGTTTGCAATTGCGACCATGCGCAGCGGGGTCATAACCCCGCCGAATTCAGTTTCTGCAAAATCGCGAAGGTCTGGAACAAGGTGAAGGTGCCGGGCCACGCGGAAG
>CAIZGQ010000883.1 GCA_903932565.1 uncultured Hyphomicrobiales bacterium | reverse complement strand
GTCATTGCGGCCATGATCCTGCCCGGTGGAACGGGCGGCGTCGTCTGGTCCGGTGCCGGGGCGGCCGGCCTGCTGATTGCAGGCTTTGCCATGCCGCTGGTGCTGATGATGTTTGCAGGGACGCCACTGCCGGCACCCGTTTTCGGCGATGCCCCGGCCTGGTCGGAGGCGGTGTCGCGCATCGCAGGCTGGACCGGTCATCCGGTGACCCTGTCCGACCCGGTGCACTGGCTGGTGATTGGCGTCATCGCACTGGGCGTCAGTGCACTGGCGCCGTTGCTCGCACCAGCCATTGGCTGCTCGCGCCTTGGGTCAGCCCAGCGCGCGGGTGTGGCGTCAATCGTTTGGGTGGTGGTCATTGCTGTGCTCATTGGCGCGACAGTCGCCGTATCGACGCTGGCGCTGGGCACAAGTCTGGAAGGTCTGCGACCCGAATCGCTCCCAGGTTTCATTTATCAATCGAGCGGGCGCGGGCTGATTGCCATCTGCGGCAAGGCGGTGGCTGATCCTGCGGCGGCGCGCGCGGCCTGTGCTGCATTGGCTGGATTTAAAGGGCAAATACGACCGGCAGATATTTCGACAACGGGTGATTTTCTGATGCTGGCCGCGCCAATGTTGCGCGGCTTCGGTGTCGCGCTGTCGGGCCTTGTTGCAGCCGGCGTGATCGCCGTCTCACTGGTGCTGACGGCCTCGTCCATCCAGTGCATCGCGGTGGCAATCGGTCATGATGCGCTGTACCGCGTCCGCGATGCGAGCGCGCTCACAAGCCACCGGCTGGCAGCAACGCGCGGTGTTCAGATCATCACGATCATTGCGATGGGGGCGCTGCTTTATGGACATGCGGCGGATGCGCGAACGTTGATCGGCCTTGCGATTGCGTTTTCGGCCGCAACCTTCGTGCCGCTTCTGGTTTTGACACTCTGGCCGCGCGCGACCGGAATTGATGCGACGCTGGCGTTGCTTGTCAGCCTGGCAACGGCGGAAGCCGTCATCATGTTTGGCAGTCCGCAGCCGCAAATCGTGCAATTGGCGATGGCAGCGGGTGCTGGCTGCGCGCTTGGTCTTGCGGTTGGAATTGCGACAAGCTTCCTGCGTGCAAAAGATCCAACAAGTCCGGGCGGAATTTTCGTGACGCGCCTGCTCCATGGACAGGCTGATGTGCTCAATCCCGATAAGGCGACGTAAGGGTCAAAGATACGACTTCAATTGCTCGGCGGAGTCTTCAGGCTTCCGATCCAGATTGAAGGCGGCGACAAACTGACCTTGCTTGTCCATGAGATAGACGATGGCCGAATGGTCCATTGTATAATCGGCGCCTGTACCAGCGACTTTTCGAGAATACACGCGGTAGGCCTTGAGCACGGGATCAAGTGCCGCCCGATCTCCAGACAGGCCCGTAATCCGTGGGTCAAAGTTTGACAGATATTCCTTCATCATCGCAGGCGTGTCGCGCTCGGGATCCAGCGTAATGAAGAGCGCTGCAACTTTTGCATTCGGCAGTTTGGCGAGCACCTGCGAGATATCAAACAGCGTTGTCGGGCACACATCCGGGCAATGGGTATATCCAAAGAACACCAGCATCGGTGCGCCTTTGAAATCGGCGTCGGTGACAACACGGCCGTCCTGCGCGGTGAGTTTGAAGGGCCCACCGATCAGGGGAATGCCGGAGGACGTCCCATTGGGATTTTGCTTTGGCGTCAGCAGCACCGCACCCAACACGAGGGCTGCGCCCAGCAGGACGATCAGCGCAGACAGGACGAAACGTGCCGAGCGATTCATGGACGAGCCTTGGTTCGTGTTGCAATCATTCGCCAAATTGCGCTTCCAGCACAGGGGCTTTTCTTCGACCCACCAGTGCTGCACTTAAAATCGTAATGGCCAGTGCCACAGCGGCGAGGACAAACGGGCCGTGGTTCATGCCGTGATCAAGGAGGATGCCGACTGCCAGCGGCACGACCAGTGCGCCAAGATCGAGCCCGGAGTAAACAAAGCCAAACACCCGGCCGGTGGAGCCGGGCGGCGTTGCAGCCTGTACCAGCATGTCACGGGCGGGAATCGTCATGCCGATCAGGAATCCGTTGGCCGCCGACACAAGCAGGATCAGGGCGTCGGGCATCGCGACAAAGCCGAGCAGCAGGAACAGCATGATCGCAATGGCGAGATTGAACGCCATGATGAGGTCATGGCGCTTGGTCATGTCAGCCACAAAGCCGCCCGACAAAGCCCCCAGCGCGTTGGCGATCAAATAAAGCGTGGTGACCCATGTCGCAAAGCCAAAGCTGACCGATTGGACGCGCGGCAAGAGTGTCGGCATGTAGCTCTGCATTGTGCCGAGCGCGATGGTCATCAGCATGAAGAACAAGAACGCCATGACAATGGCGGGGTTCGTCAAAAGCTCAACGAAACTCGGCTTGATCTGGTTGTCGTCCTTGTGATGCGCGGGGCCGGGCAGGGTGAAGTCGCCGCGGTCCATGACGATCAGTGCCGCTGCAATCAAGCCGCCGACGCCAGCAACAACGAGCGCCGAGCGCCAACCAAAGAGGGTCGCCAGTGCGCCGACGGTGACGGGCGCCGCAGCCCAGCCGAGCGTGCCGGTGACCGAGTGGATGGAGAAGGCGCGTGCGCGACGACCCGGTGAAACACGGGTTGTGAGCACGGCAAAGTCCGCCGGGTGATACACGCTGTTGCCAAGCCCCGCGACGAAGGCAACGACAAGCATCAAGCTGTAATAGGGCGCAAGGCCGATCAGCAGCACGCCGCCCGACAGAAGCGCCACACCAGCGGGCAGCACGACGTGCGGTCCAAAGCGATCCACGGCAAAGCCCGCGCCGACTTGCGCCAGGCCCGAGGCTGCAAAGAACAGCGACACCATCAGGCCGAGTTCCGTGAACGACAGCCCGAGTGATGCTTGCATCAAGGGAAACAGGGGCGGCAGCACCAATTGAAAGAAATGGCTGGTGAAATGCGCGCCGCACACGACGCCAATGATCCGAGCATCCCGACGCGGCAAATCCATGCTGATGTCTGTCATGACGCTTTCCATGGAACCGCGACAGGGTGCGGGTCAAGCACCCACGCGGCTAGCTGATCAAAACGTGATCTGTCTGACCAGATTGAGGCAGTCCCGAAATCTTCAGCTCCGCAGGAATGTCAGGTAAACGGAGGGACGTCCTTCGCGTTGTGCCTTTTGTTCATAGCGTGTGCTCCGCCAACCCGCCCACGGATTGAGCCAGTCCGAGGATTGACGCGCGGGCCAGTTGAAATGCGCCGAGCGCATCACGCGAACCAGCGTCCAGCCGGAATAGTCGTCGATGTCGGTTGCAAAGCGGAATTCGCCACCAGGCTTCAACACACGCGCGAGCTTTTCCACCATCGCGTCAGACACGAAGCGCCGCTTGCGCTGCCGCCGCTTTGGCCACGGGTCCGGGTACAGCAAATACACCTGGTCGAGGCAGGCATCCGGCAGGCGGTTGATGAGATCTGTGGCATCACCCATGTGCAGGCGGATGTTGCCAATGTCGTCGTCGGCGATGCAAGCCAGCGCCTTCGCCATGCCGTTCACAAACGGTTCGCAGCCGATGAAGCCAGTGTCTTTGTCGCGGAGCGCCTCTGTGACCAGATGTTCGCCACCGCCAAAGCCGATTTCGAGAACAAGACGTGCAGGCGTCTTGGAAAACAGGCTCGCAGGATCAATCGCCTTCGACACATCGACGGCGAGTTTCGGCAGCAGCGTTTCGATGAGACCCGCCTGATAGGCGCGGAGCCTCTTGCCTTTGCGGCGCCCAAAGAATGCCGCCTCGTCAACCAGATCATAGTCCATATCGCCATCAGCGACGTCACCAGCCGCAGCTTGCGTGGTCAAAGACATGGTGCTGGAAAACGAAGATGAGGGCTTTGAAGAAGACATGGGCGTTGGCCTAAAGCCGGGCTGTCAGCATGTCCAGCCCGACACGCAAACGGGCCAGCTCGTTGGAGCCAGCCCGCAGGGTGATGTCGAAAAATGGAATGCGATCAGCGCAGCGCGGACTTCAACTGCTCGACGAGGTCGGTCTTCTCCCAGGAGAAGCCGCCATCCGCATCAGGGTCACGACCAAAGTGGCCGAACGAGGAGGTACGCGCATAGATCGGCTTGTTGAGCTTGAGATGCTCACGGATGCCGCGCGGCGAGAGGTTCATGATCTCGAGCAGAACCTGTTCGAGCTTGTCGACGTCCACGTGGCCAGTGCCATGCAAATCCGCATAGATCGACAGCGGACGGGCGACGCCGATGGCATAGGACAGCTGGAGCGTGCAACGCTCGGCAAGGCCAGCCGCGACAACATTCTTGGCAAGGTAGCGGGCGGCATAGGCAGCGGACCGATCAACCTTCGTCGGGTCCTTGCCGGAAAAGGCACCACCACCATGGGGCGCAGCGCCGCCGTAGGTGTCGACGATGATCTTGCGGCCCGTCAGGCCACAATCGCCATCGGGTCCGCCGATGAAGAACTTGCCGGTCGGGTTGATGTGCCAGACCGTGTCCTTGTTGATCCAGCCAGCCGGGAGGGCCTTGTGGACGTAAGGCTCAATGATGTCGCGAACCTGCGTCGAGGTCAGGTCTTCCACCACGTGCTGGTGTGACACGACGATCTGCGTCACGCCGACGGGCTTGCCGTCCTCGTAGCGCACCGTCACCTGGCTCTTGGCGTCGGGACCCAGCTTCTTTTCGGTTCCGGCGTGGCGGGCTTCCGAGATCAGGCGCAGGATCTTGTGGGCATAGAGGATGGGAGCTGGCATCAGCTCCGGCGTTTCCTGGCAGGCGTAACCGAACATGATGCCCTGGTCGCCAGCGCCTTCGTCCTTGTTGCCAGCCGCGTCCACACCCTGTGCAATATCTGCCGATTGGGCATGCAACAGCACTTCAATCTGCGCGTTGGCGTGGTGGAAGCCATCCTGCTCATAGCCAATGTCGCGGATTGCCTTGCGGGCAACGTGAACAATGGTGTCTTCGGCAATCTTGGGGCCGCGCACTTCACCAGCGATCACGACGCGGTTTGTGGTGGCCATCGTCTCGCAGGCAACACGGATCTGGTAGGGGTCGATTCCGGCGTTCGCGCCTTCGCGGAAGAACAGATCCACAATCTCGTCCGAGATGCGGTCGCAGACCTTGTCCGGATGACCTTCGGAGACAGATTCACTGGTAAACAGGTAATGCTTGCGTGCCACGCCACACCTCCGCCTCGCGTCCACCCGGCATGGGAATGGACGCCATGGTTGCTGGAAATTCGCGCCGGACCATGCCAGCGGCCGTTCGTTTCGTCAAGCCAAACCAGCCCTAACGTTCTTTATAAAGAACAGGCCTGACGTCTGCCTTGCGTTGATCAAGCTTGGCTATGCTGTCCTGAGAAGACCCAGCAGCTCGCGATGCAACGTCTCGTTGCCGGCCGCGACTGACCCTTTGGCGAACATGTCCGTGCCGCCATCCGCGTCGCTCACGTAACCGCCAGCTTCACGGATCAGCACGAGGCCGGCGGCCATATCCCATGTGCGCAAGCCGCGTTCCCAGAAGAGGTCGAAGCGCCCGGCTGCAACGAACGCCAGGTCAAGCGCTGCCGCGCCGAGCCGGCGCACGTTGGAGGCATGTGCCATGACCATGGCAAGCTCGGTTTTGAA
Organism: uncultured Hyphomicrobiales bacterium; assembly: GCA_903932565.1. Lineage (GTDB taxonomy): Bacteria > Pseudomonadota > Alphaproteobacteria > Rhizobiales > Beijerinckiaceae > Terripilifer. Next base: position 3,563 of record CAIZGQ010000883.1, on the reverse strand, counting down.
TTTTGGGTGGCTCGCAGCCTTGCCCAGATGCGGAATGCCGCAGCCCACAAGCGCATCGGCCATGCGGGTGCGGGCGGCAACGCGCAGGCGACGATTGTTCAGCCACGCGCCCTGTCCCTTTTCAGCGACATACATCTCATCCGTAATGGGGTTGTAGACGAGCCCGGCGATGACCTGACCTTCGCGCTCCAGCGCAATGGAAATCGCAAAAATCGGCACGCCATGCAGAAAATTGGTCGTGCCATCGAGCGGGTCGATGATCCAGCGGTGCGTCTTGTCGCTGCCCTCGACGGTGCCGCCTTCTTCCATCTCAAAGCCGTAGCCAGGGCGCGCCTTGGTCAATTCCTCAAAGATGGTCTGCTCGGCCTTGCGGTCAGCGGCGGACACGAAATCTCCCGGCCCTTTGACGGACACTTGCAAATTCTCGACCTCGCCAAAGTCGCGCTTCAGTCCGCGCCCGGCCTTGATGGCGGCGGCAGTCATCACATTCATCAGGGCGGAGCGGATCATCGGGCGGGACTTTCGGACATTTCTCTGCTGCTTGAGCGCATCCCACAGCGATGCCGAGGACGAAAATGCAGCAATGCAAAGCGCGGTTTGTAGAAGTGCGTAGCGCGGCTTGTAAACCGCACAGGGCGGCCTGTCACGCGGCCCCGGGGTGAATAGCAAATGAACGGGGCAGCCATGTCCCATTCAGGGGCAGCGAGGCATGTTGTGGTCATCGCCTGCACGTACTTGTCCGTCCGGTCAACCTTGCAGGCCCAGATATTGGAGATCGCCATGACCTCGATCCTTCGCAAGCCCTCGATCCTTCGCAAGACCGCTGCCGGCGCACTCGTTGTTGTGACGCTGGTTGCAGGCGCCCTCACCCCGACTGTCGCCTCGGCTCGTGATGGCTGGCATGGTGGTGGTGGCCGTGGCTTCCCAGTCGCTGCTGGCGTCATCGGCGGCCTGGCTGTTGGCGCGCTGATCGCTGGCGCCGCATCCGGCCCGGCTTACGGTTATGCACCGGCTTACGAGCAGCGCTATGCACCGGCTTATGTTGCAGGCCCGGCTTACGTCGCGGGTCCCGCCTATGCCGAAGGCCCGGCTTATTATGACGGTGATGACGCTTACGTGCCGCAGTGCTGGACCAAGCAGGTTGCAGAATACGGCCCGCGCCATGAGTTCATCGGCTGGCGCAACAAGCGCGTCTGCCGCTAAACGTCGGCTTTGACCAATCCTGCCCGGCGGCATTTGCCCGCCGCGCAGCTTCAGGTTGGGTCGGCCCCCCAGAACCCGAACCTGCACTTACCCTCCGGACCTGTCCGGAGGGTTTTTGGAGATCACGGCTTTGCGTAATCAGTAACCGCCCTATCAGGTTCAGCGGATGCTGCCCGCATAGCTCTGATACGTGTCCGACGCGCCGCCGAGCGACGGCAGGGAGCGGAGCACAGCCTGTCGGTCTGCTGCTGACGTGCTGGCCGACGATGTGTTTGTTGTCTGGGATGCCACAGCGACATCTGGCTTGCCATTTGGCGCAGGTCGCGGCTTTGCCGAGGCTTGCGGTGCCGGAGCGGGCGTTGGCTTAGTTGGCTGCGGCTTGACGTCCGCGCGCCGCGGCGGCACCGGGGGCGCTGCCGGGACCGGAACTGGCTCGGCCCCGACGGGAGCCGGGGGTTCAACCGGCTTTTGCTCGGACGCCCCAAAGCTGAAGATTTTTTTGTAGAACGGACCATCGCCCGACGCAGTCGGGGCGGGCGCGGCTGCCGGGCCGGACGCCGTCGAAGCGACAACCGGCGCGTTATAGCGGTTGATCATACCGCCCGGTGCTGCTGTCGACTGGCTCTGCGGCATTGCAGTCATGGAGACTGCGGTGGTGCCGGCAACTGGTGCACTCGCAGCCATGCGGTTTGCAGCCAGGGCGTTGGCGGCAGCCTGGCCTGCAGCGGCACCGGCGGCGACGCGAACAGCCCCGGACACGGGCTTCTTGTCGTCCAGCGCGATTTCAGTCGGGCCCTGCGCCAAGGCGTCGGGGCGGCTGACATCGCCGGGGCGCGCCGCGAAATCGGGATGCTGACCACCATCGGCATAGATCAGACGGATCGGCTTCACACCCTTGGCAACAAGCTCTGCAACCTGGGTCTCGTCCGCCCGGTCGCGCTCGGCCACGGCCTGTGCCAGCGTTGGATCTTCCTTGAGCGGCGGGCAGGCGCCTGTTGCGTCGAATTTGGTGTTGGGCGTTGCCGGTTCAGCTCCAAACACATAATGGCGATTGCACACGCCGACCTTCACGTCAGCCTGGCTCACTTCAAACTGATCCGCGCCCTTCTTGAGTTCTTTCCAGAACGGCAGGTTGGGGTCGAGGCGGAACTTCGCCAGATTGTCCGCGTTCATCCGGAATGGCAGGGACTGCATCTGGATTTCGCGCTGGCCACCGGCAAAACCCTCGCGGGCAATGGCGTAGATCTCGGAGATCTGCTCATCCGTCATCGAGAAGCAGCCAGCCGACGAGCAGGCCCCGTGCACCATGATGAGGCCGCCACTATAATTGTGGGCCTTGTCGTAGGCGTTGGGGTAGCCGACGTTGAATGAGAGATAATAGTTCGAGTTCGGGTTCATCTGGCCCGGCGTGATCGCATAGAAGCCCTCTGGCACCTGACGATCGCCTTCGCGCGTCTTGGGACCAAGCTGGCCGGACCACCGGCACATTGGATAGGTTTTCAGCAGAACGTAATGGCCGTCCTGCCGCTGCTTCCAGATCTCGAACTCCGCTTCCTTCTTGAAGGTGCGGATCAACACCGGCGCATAGCGCGAGGTGCCCTTGCTCGCCATCAGATCAAGTGTTTCCTGCGGAATTGGGCGGTAGGCGCGCGTGTTTGACAGCCCGCTGTCCTGACAGGCGCTCAGAAACCCAGTCATGGCCAAAAGGGCCGCAACGCGGCTCGCAAGGCCAAGGCCTTGGCGCAGCGAAGACGCCTGCTTCTTCCGGTCGGACGTGAGATGATCGGATATCATCCGTTGAATAACCTTCACTGGCCTGCCACGCACACCGTGGGGTGCACGGTCTGGGTGTTCAAATCTGATCGCATACAAGGCTCGCTTGGAGCCATCTGCATGATGCCAGATCAATGTTCACTATCGCTTTCAACCTTACCCAAAGACTACCCGACGGGCCTTAAGTTGTCGAACGTAGTTAAGCGTCTGATAACGTTTCAGCGCAAGCGTTTGAACCCTATTCAAATCTTGCGCCCGATCGCCAGGAATTTGTCGGCCCTTGCGGTTTTGATCTCGATGCCAGATTGGCCTGCCATCGACTTGAGGGCCGCTGCAACGGCGTCCCCGGTTGCGGCGATGGCGCGGTCGGGGTCGCGATGGGCACCGCCAGCAGGCTCCGGCACGATGGTGTCGATGATCCCGAACTTCAGCAAATCCTGCGCGGTGATCTTCATGTTCTGGGCGGCTTCCTGCTTGCGCGAGGAATCGCGCCACAGGATGGACGCCGCGCCCTCAGGCGAGATCACGCTGTAGACCGAATGTTCCAGCATCAGCACGCGATTGGCCGTCGCAATGGCGATGGCGCC
>CAIZGQ010000882.1 GCA_903932565.1 uncultured Hyphomicrobiales bacterium | reverse complement strand
CCCGCAGTAGAGATAGTTGACCTCGTCGAACAGCGTGAGTCCTGAAGCGCACGATGGACAACTGATATTACATTTCATTTTGCGACTCCTAACGCACCTAGGACTAAACAGGTTGAGATTACTATCATCATGATAAATTCCGCCACCAAAAGAAAGTCCTCCTGTTTGCGCTGACAAGTCTCGTCCGAATTCTGGCGCTGGGCGCGAGCTTTGAGCGCGCGGGGGCGAGCGAGACGCCGCCAGATTTAAGCGATGCCCAGCTTCCCGCCTATTCCGTCCTCATCCCGCTCTATCGGGAGGCGCGCGTCCTGCCGCAGCTTCTTGGGGCGCTGCAGCGCCTCGACTATCCCCGCGCCAAGCTCGACGTGCATCTGATCGTCGAGGAGCACGATGATCTGACCCGCAGCGCGCTTGGCAGCCTCAACCTGCCACCCTGGTGCCATGTGCGGGTAGCTCCCGATGGCGCACCGCGGACAAAGCCACGGGCCCTGCAGATCGCGCTGCCGTTTGTGCGCGGCAGCCTGGTGACAATCTATGATGCGGAGGATGAGCCCGAGCCGGACCAGCTGCGCCGGGCCGCAAACCAGTTTGCCGCGCGTCCGCGTCGCGTCGCCTGCCTGCAGGCCCAGCTGGCCATCGACAACACGGCGGATTCGTTTGTGACCGGCTTGTTCGGCCTCGAATATGCAGCCCTGTTTGATGTGGTGAACCCCGGCCTGGCGTCCCTTGATTTGCCCATTCCGCTCGGCGGAACATCGAACCATTTCCGCCTGAAGGCGCTGCGCCACGTAGGGGGCTGGGACGCCTGGAATGTCACAGAGGATGCTGACCTTGGCCTGCGCCTCGCGCGATTTGGCTATCGGGTGGAAGCGCTGGAGTCGACCACGCATGAAGAAGGGCCAGCCTCGATCCGGGCCTGGCTCGCCCAGCGCCGGCGCTGGCTGAAGGGCTGGATGCAGACCATCCTGACGCACAGCCGCCAGCCCGGCCGGGTGGTGCGCGAGCTTGGCGCGTGGCGCGCGATCTCTGTGGCCTCTGTGATGCTCGGCGGGGTGATTGGCCCCTTGTTTGGGCCTATCTTCGCCATTGAGACCTTGCACGACATTCTATCAGTCCAGCTGATGAACCCGCAGACGATGCTTGAGAGAATTGTCAGCATCTGGTCGCTGTTTGTGGCCATGTGGGGCTTCCTCGCCTTGCTGGGACCCCTGATCGTGGGCGCTTACCGGCGCGGGCTCCTCAGCAGCCTGGTGTTGCTGCCCGGGCTCATTCCTTATTTCGGGTTGATGTTTGTCGCGGCGTGGTGGGCGATGGGGGACCTCATCCGCGCGCCCCACCATTGGGCGAAGACCGAGCACGGCCTCGCCAAAACCTCGCGCCGGGCAGAAAATGCTCGCCGGGCAAAGCGCGCGGGCCGGGCGACGCCACCGCCGGAGAGACCCTGACGACCCCTCGCCCCCAAGATCACACCAGCTTGGATTTCCATGGCGGCACGTGGTCGATCCGCTCAGAGGCTTGCCAAGCGAAGGCCCGTTGGGTATGGCAATAAGTGTTCAACGTGCTTCGTTTTCGACGCGTTGAATCCGTCCCTGACGGTAGGCCGCTTTAGCTCAGCTGGTAGAGCACCTCATTCGTAATGAGGGGGTCGGAGGTTCGAATCCCTCAAGCGGCACCATTTAAAGATTAACTGACGGTTCTGGCTCGAAAAAAAATAGTTTTTAAGAGCGCATCACGCGCTGACATTTGTTTTATTCTTGGCTTTCCGATCCGTGCTTTTTGGCTGTGAGTGAATCACCTTACGGTTCAGCTGTGCCTTTGAATTACACCAAACATCATTCTGAAGGTTTTTGTTCAGTCATGGCCCGGCAAATTTATCAAACTGTACATGATCGCCGCTTCCAGCGTGAAAACATCAATGCTGGTCGTGCCTTCAGTCAATCCTACGTCTGACCGACGCACATCCCGCCGCCCACGGGCTGGATGACGCCTCTCTCTCGAAGGGCGCTTGTCAGAACGTGTAACCGACCCTGCCGCCGAAATTGGTCAGGCCACGGTTATAATTGCAGAGCCCCGCATTCGAGGTGTGCTCGATCGAAGCCATGACGCTCCAGTGGCTGTCGAGCCGATAGCCAAGCGACCCTGATTCGCGGAACAGGCCGTTGCACCCGAGCGCATTATGATCAGGCCTCAAGCCTGTCGACCCGTTGTTGAGCGATCCACCGAACGACGCTTCGAGAAAAATAGCGCTGGTGATGTCATAATCCCAGGTGAAGCCGGCATAGATATGACTGGTTTTGCCGGTGAAATTGGCCGTCCCGCCAAGATGCGGACGCGGCACGAGAAAGGCCCATCGTGCATCTGCGTCAATCGGCAATTTGGCGAACAGCATTTCGCCATTGAAATCGGCGACGCCGCCGGCTTCTGGGCTGAATGGGTCGTGCGCGAAGGCACCCGCCCTCAGTTCGGAGACGAAGGATTGGGACACATGCGGCACGATCGGAATGATCTGGGGCGTGGGAGCAAGGTCGGCTGCAAGACCAGCACCCGCCAGCGCCACCGTCGCCAAGCTTGACGCCGCATATGAAAAAGCCAGCAGACGCGTGCGTGACCACGTTCCGGCCCTATTAGCGCATCGATGAGACAAGAGGTTTGCCTTGGCGATTTAACTAAACTCGTCCGTAGCAAAGATAACTGGTCTGGAGCTCTCGCAACTTGGTCGAATTGCCGCAGCCCTATCACAAGCTCCAAATGCGCGAGCT
>CAIZGQ010000881.1 GCA_903932565.1 uncultured Hyphomicrobiales bacterium | reverse complement strand
CGGTTGACGGCTTGATCGAGCGGCTCGACCGCCGTGATCCGGGCGCGCACGTCCTCGCCCTCGACATTCGCCTGCAGGGTGACCAGAACGACCGCGCCTTTTTCGAGATCGTCGCGGAACTGGTTGAGCCCCTCCTGAAAGATGATGGCTTCATACTGACCCGAGGGGTCCGACAAGGTCAGGATCCCCATTTTCGAGCCGGACTTGGTGCGCCGCTCGGTCCGGTCGAGCACGCTGGCCGCAAGGCGCGCCGCAGAGGCACCCTGTTTGACGGACCGGGCAAAATCCGCCCAGCGCTCGACCCGCAATTTGCTGAGGACGCCCGCGTATTGATCGAGCGGATGGCCGGACAAAAAGAAACCGACCGCATCAAACTCGCGCCGCAGACGCTCCGCCGCCGGCCAGGATTGAACGCGCGGGATCACCATTTTCTCGTCCAGGCCAGCGCCGCCACCAAACAGCGCACTCTGCCCCGCCAGCCGCTCGTCCTGCGCGCGGTTGGCAAGACCCAGCATGGTTTCAATGGCTCCAAAGACTTTGGCACGGTCGGGTTCCAGCTCATCAAAAGACCCTGCCGCTGCAAGACTTTCGAGAACCTTCTTGTTCACGTCACGCGGTGAGACGCGTTTGGCAAAATCACTGAGGCTGCGGAATGACACGTCGCCGCGCGCAACCACGAGCGCCTCGGCCTGGCCTTCGCCCACACCCTTCACGGCCGACAATGCATAGCGGATGGACAGCGCACCATCTGCATCCGCGTGCACGTCGAAATCGACGCCCGAGTGATTGACCGAGGGTGGATCGACGCGAATGCCAAGCCGCCGCGCCTCGTTGCGGAATTCCGACAGCTTGTCCGTGTTGTTTTTATCGAGCGTCATGGACGCGGCCAAAAACTCAACCGGATGATTGGCCTTGAACCAGCCGGTTTGGTAAGCGATCAGCGCGTAAGCGGCGGCGTGGCTTTTGTTGAACCCGTAGTCGGCAAACTTGGCGAGAAGATCGAAAATCTCGTTGGCTTTCGCCTCCTTGATGCCGCGGTCCGTGCAGCCCGTCACAAACCGCGCGCGCTGCGCATCCATTTCCGACTTGATCTTCTTGCCCATGGCGCGGCGCAGAAGATCAGCTTCACCCAGTGAATACCCCGACAGGGACTGGGCGATCTGCATCACCTGTTCCTGGTAGATGATAACACCAAAGGTCTCACGCAGCAGCGGCTCCATCTGCGGATGGATGTAATCAGCCTCCTGCTCGCCGTGCTTGACCGCGCAATAGGTCGGGATGTTGGCCATCGGGCCTGGACGATACAGCGCCACAAGCGCGATGATGTCCTCAAGCCTGTCCGAGCGCATCTCGACAAGTGCCTTGCGCATACCGGCACTTTCCACCTGGAACACACCGACGGTCTCGCCACGCCCGAGCATGTCGTAGGTTTTTTTGTCATCCAGCGGAATTTTGGTGAGATCAATCCTGATGCCGCGATTGGCCAGCAGATCGACCGTCTTGGCCAGTGTCGTCAGCGTTTTCAGCCCAAGAAAATCGAACTTCACGAGACCCGCAGGCTCAACCCATTTCATGTTGAATTGGGTTGCGGGCATGTCGGACTTTGGATCGCGATACAGCGGCACAAGCTCATCAAGTGGCCGGTCGCCGATCACAATGCCAGCCGCATGGGTCGAGGCATTTGAAAAAAGTCCTTCCAGCTTTTGGGAAATATTCAAAAGCTGCTGGACCCTGGGCTCGGCGTCAGCGGCTTCACGCAGACGCACTTCGGATTTCAGCGCCTGCTCCAATGTGACGGGAGCGGCCGGATTTTGCGGAATGAGCTTGGCGAGCCGATCCACCTGGCCGAGCGGCATTTCAAGCACACGCCCCACGTTG
>CAIZGQ010000880.1 GCA_903932565.1 uncultured Hyphomicrobiales bacterium | reverse complement strand
GGCGTCTTCCATGAGGATGGGCTCGCCGACACGGCTGACGGCTTTGGTGGCGGGGGTACAATTGCCCGCAAGCTCGAGATCATGAAGGACAGCCGCATCGGCTCTTACGGGTCAGCAGCGCTGACCCTGGCGCTTATCCTGCGCTGGTCGGCTTTGGTGGCGCTGCTGCAAACGAGCACTGCGACCGCAGGCTACGCGCTGATTGGTGTTGCGGCACTCTCCCGCGTCGCAGGGCTGGTGCCGCTGGTGGCGCTGCCACCGGCCCGTACCGATGGTGCGGCCTATGCCGCACAAAGGCCTGGCACCAATGCCTTTGCGCTGTCGGTTCTGGGGGCCTGTGTCTTCGGGCTTTTGCCCGTGCTCGCAGGCGCTGCCCTGTGGCGCTGCGCAGTGGGGTTGCTGCTGGCGGCAAGCGCTGCGCTGATCGTCACGCAGATCAGCAAGCAGCAGATCGGCGGGCAGACGGGCGATGTCGCGGGAGCCGCCCAGCAGGCCAGCGAAATTGCTTATTTTTGCGGATTGCTCGTCGGCTTTGGTTTGGCCTGAGCCGCATAAGCTGCCTCGGCTGCCTCACCAAATTGCAATTCATGCAGCAACACATCGCGGAAGCGATCTGGAATTCGCGCACTGGCCGTCGCGTCCTCATTTGTAAAAACGCATGTCGTACGGCCGATGAAATGCAGATCACCCGTCTCGTGACCACGTGCTTCGGCGCGGAACGTCACGGCTGAATTTCCAACGCGCACGACTGTGACGCACACATCGAGCGAGATGCGCGGCGTTACCGACTTCATGAAATCGAGTGTGACGTTGACGAAGGGCGATCCGAATTTCAGATCGTTGAATTGCTCGAACCAGCTCATCTGGAAGCGGTCACGCCACCACGCCTCGACCGACTCGATCAGGTAATCCGCATAGCGCGCCGTGTAGACAATGTTGGCGGCGTCCGTGTCGCCCCATTGCACAATGCGATGGACGACAAAGGGTTTGTCCGCATGGGGCAGCGCGAGGGCGGCGTTCATGTGTGGCGTGGTCAAGGGTCAGACATCCATCATGTTTAGACGTGCAGCATAACCGGATGTCGCGTGTCGTCCCACTGCAACCTGCACATGGCTGCCGCGCGGACGCCTCTGCGCTTCGCGTTAAGGTTCAGTAGGTCTCGACGTGATAACGACCCTCTGCCCGCATGGCCTGGCGCAGATCAGCCCAGCGCAGGCCAGCGCCCCGGCAGATATCATCAAGGGCCGCATCGACGCCCTGTTCCATGCCGCGAAGGCCGCAAACATAGATGTGCGTATGGTCTGACGGCAGAAGCCCTGCCACAAGATCGGCCTCCCGCCGCATCATGTCCTGCACATAGGTTTTGGGTTCACCCGGCACGCGCGAATAGGCAAAGAACTTCGACAAAAGTTCGGCGGGGACTTTTTGCAGTGGACCAAAATAGGGAAGTTCCTCCGGCCGCCGCGCGCCAAAGAACAGCGCCATTTTGCCGGACGCATTGGCCATGGTGCGCCGCCGCCATTCGGTGAAACCCCGGAAGGGCGCGGAACCGGTGCCGGTGCAAATCATGATGATGTTGGCGGCAGGATCGTTGGGCATCAGGAACGTCGCGCCAAATGGGCCAGTCACCTCGACCCTGTCGCCCTTCTTAAGGTCGCAGAGGAAGTTTGAGGCAATGCCATTTGGCTCGCGCTTCACGGTGAGCGCAAGATTGTTGGTGTTGGGCCGCTCGCCATGGCGTGGGCTTGAGATCGAATATAACCGCACGCGATGCGGCTCGCCCTTGGCATCGACACCGGGCGGCACGATGCCGATGCTCTGGCCTTCCAACACCGGAAAATGCGCCTCACCAAAATCCAGAATGATATGGCGCACATCATTGTCGGTCGCGGCATCGGTCAGGCGATAGCTCCCCGTTATGGTGGCGATGGCGGGCTTGAGCCGGTTGAACAAATTCACCGACGGCTTTGACGCGGAGGCTGGCGCAACAGATTTCCCACCAGCGCCAATATGCGCCTGCGCGATCAGGGCATCGACGTCCTCGTCCAAAGCTTCAAGCGCGATGGTGGCGTCGGTAGCGACCTCCTGTTGAACGGGCAACTCCTGCCAGGAAAATTGGTCATCCAAGGAATAGGGCGATGCGGTTGGCACAATACGCCAATTGTCGATGGAGCCTGTCGGGCAGGGCGGCACGCAATCCATGCAGAAATTGCACTTGGTCGCGTCCACCACATAATTGTTGGCATCATGGGTGATGGCATCAACCGGGCAGGTTTCTTCGCAGGTGTTGCAGCGAATGCAGATCTCAGGATCGATGACATGCTGCTTGAGAAATGCGGTCGCGTTCATGTGCTGTCCGGCAGGGTTCGGCATTAAAAACAGCGCGCCGGTTTTCCGCGCGCTGCGTTAAGATTTATTAGGCTGCGATTTTCACATATTCGAAATCGCCGGGCTTGTTATCGATGCCAACCTTGGGGGCCGCAATCCAGCCCGCATAACGGCCGGGCTCGGATTCCGCGTGCATCAATGAGTCGATGAAATCGCCATCCGACGAATTCGGCAGATACTCATCGCGCACCCTCGCCCATTCCGCATCCGAGATCAGCAGGCCCTTGGGCGTTGCATTTACGTCGCGGAATTCGCCAACCTTGCGATTGAACGCGGAACTTGGAAGTTGGAGCCGGAAGCTGACGCCTGTCTTTTCGATCAACTTGTTCCAGCGTTCCACACCACGGGCGCAATCCACCGTGTAATCATCGCGCAGGCGCAGGTTGAGCGCCGTGAGGGCGGGCACCTGCACTTCGGTGAGCTTGCCATCGATCAGCCGCATGACAGGATAGGTCGCATCCGTCAGGCGATGATCGTCATCGATCTTCGTTTCCTGGAAACGACCCTTCAGGCCTGAATTGTAGAAATTGGCGGAATTGGTGGAGATTTCTGACCCAAACAAATCGAGCGTCAACGAATAATGGACGTTCAACTTTTTCTGGATTGTCGGCAAATCAATGACGCCAAGCGCACGGATGCGGGCAATCTCATTGGGGTCTTCGATCCCAGCCTGCTTCATCGCCTGGCAGGTGCGCTCCAGAACGCGACCGACGCCCGTCTCACCAACAAACATGTGATGGGCTTCTTCTGTCAGCATGAAGCGGCAGGTGCGCGACAGCGGATCGAACCCTGACTGCGCCAGGCTTTCAAGCTGCATCTTGCCATCACGATCGGTGAAGAACGTGAACATGAAGAACGACAGCCAGTCGGGTGTCGCCTCATTGAAAGCCCCCAGCATGCGTGGCTTGTCAGCATCGCCCGAGCGACGCTTCAACAGGTCATTGGCTTCCTCGCGGCCATCGCGGCCAAAATACTTGTGCAGCAGATAAACCATCGCCCACAGGTGACGGCCCTCTTCCACATTCACCTGAAACAGGTTGCGAAGATCGTAAAGCGAAGGCGCAGTGCGCCCAAGATGCCGTTGCTGTTCCACGGAAGCTGGCTCCGTGTCGCCCTGAATCACAATCAGGCGACGCAGCATGGCGCGATATTCGCCCGGCACATCCTGCCATGCGTCCTCGCCCAGATGCGCGCCGAAGTTAACCTTGCGGCCTTCTTCCTTGGGCGCAAGCAGGACGCCCCAGCGATACTCCGGCATGCGCACGTAGTCGAATTTCGCCCAGCCCTTGGGATCAACGGAAATGGCCGTGCGCAGATAGACGAGAGAATCCTGAAAGCCGTCCGGCCCCATGTCCTTCCACCAGTCCAGATAGCCGGGGTGCCAGCTCTCCAGGCCGCGCAGCACCTGACGATCTTCGGTCAGGCCCACGTTGTTGGGAATTTTGGTCGAGTAATCCACATTCACGGCGTCTGTCATCATCGGCTCCTCGTGAAAAGTCAGGTGTGCGAAAAGCGCGTGTCAGACGCGCTGCATGTCGTAGATGGGTTTCTGGCCGGTGCCGTAGCGGCGTAACGCGCCATGCTCGCCGACCGCATTGGGGCGCTGGAAAATCCAGTTCTGCCACGCTGTGAGGCGCGCGAAGATTTTTGATTCCATCGTTTCAGGACCGGGGAACCTCAGGTTTGCCTCAAGCCCTGTCAGACTGTCAGGCGAGAAGCTCGTGCGCTCTTCCAGAAAGAGACGCAGTTCGTCCGCCCAATCGATATCGTCCAGCGCATAGGTGACAAGACCCAGCGCGTCGCAGGCCTGCGCATCAAGCAGATCACCGCGTCGATTGGAAAGAACCGCAATGTTTTCAGGCTCGCCGAGGAAGCGCGTGTCGAGCCGGCTCAGGCTGTTGACCATCGGATAGGGGCCAAAGTTCACATCCTTCAGGATGACAGATGGCGCTGCGCGATCGTCGCCTTCGAGCTTGCCGATCAACATGTAGCTGCGGTCCGCGGCAAAGACGATTTCAGCCAAGGTCCCTGCAAAGCAGGATCCTGGCTCAATCACGGTGACGAGTGTTCGCGAGGTGACATCGATGCGCTTGAGAACGCGCTTCCAAAAATGGCGAATTTCGTGCGCCAGCCAATTGCCAGCGTGCGCTTCGAGAAAGTCGTCAAAAGCTGCAACTTTTTCCCCATCGCCTTCGGATTTGAAGATGAAGGTTCCGATGTCGTATTCGTTGTTGCGCAGATGCAGGATCGCATCATCAAGCTCACG
>CAIZGQ010000879.1 GCA_903932565.1 uncultured Hyphomicrobiales bacterium | reverse complement strand
TGCTCTTCCGATCTCGATCTAGCCGTGGCATTTAAAGGAGGTAAATGTACCTTCGGGGTTGTTGGAGATGAAGGACCATTCTTCAGGCTTGGCGAACTTTCGTTGAAAGCGCATGAAGATCTTGGGCACTCGCGCTGTCGAACGCCTGGGCAGTACCCGTGCACCTCAATTCGCGATAGTAGCATCGCATCAGGGGTTACTTATCTCATATTCCCTCATTCGCGGCTCAAACCGTTATTGAGTCAGACGGTAAATGCTGCAGCAGCGAGTGCAGCATCAATGAAAGCTGCTGGATTTTTGGAAAAGTATTCCAAATGAGGTTGCATCAAATGTCATTTTCTCATTTTACATTCAACCGGCGCCGATAAGCCACGAGCCCTGCGATTGAGGCATCGAGCCCTGTGAGCACAGCTGACGCATCCGCCGCGATGGGCGCGAGGCGGTTTGCGAGTTCCTTGCCAAGTTCAACGCCCCATTGATCGAACGAATTGATGTTCCAGATCGCGCCTTGAACAAAGACTTTCTGTTCGTACAGCGCGACGAGGCGACCAAGGGTTCGCGGGGTAAGGCTTTTGTACAGAAAGGTTGATGACGGGCGGTTGCCAGGAAACACCTTGTGGGGCGCCAGCGCTTCAATCGCATCATGCGACAGGCCCTGCTGGTTGAGATTATGCTTCACCTCATGCAACGAGCGCCCGCGCATCAGCGCTTCGCCTTGCGCCAGGCAATTGGCAAACAGCAGTGCATGATGGTGCGCATCCGCATCCGTCGGCTGTGCGGCAACCAGAAAATCAATCGGCACCACATCCGTGCCCTGATGCAGCATCTGGAAAAAAGCATGCTGCCCGTTGGTGCCAGGCTCGCCCCAAATGACAGGTGCGGTTGCCATCATCACCGGCTGGCCATGGCAGTCGACAGACTTGCCGTTCGACTCCATGTCGACTGCTGCAAATAGGCCGGAAACCGCGCCAGACGCTGGTCGTAAGGAATGACCGCGTGGCTCGTCATACCCCAGACGTTGCGATACCAAATGCCAAGAAGCGCCATGATGACGGGAATATTTTTCTCAAGCGGCATCGTCTCGAAATGCCGATCGACATCTTCGCCACCGCGCAGAAAGTCATTGAACTGTTCTGGCCCAATCGCGATGGCCAGCGCCAGCCCGATGGCCGACCACATGGAATAGCGCCCGCCAACCCAATCCCAGAACCCAAACACGCGATCCGACTGGATGCCGAATTTTGCCACGAGATCGAGCTTTGTCGACACAGCCGCAAAGTGATGGCCGACAGCATCCTCCCCCAATGCACTGGCAATCCAGGCCCGCGCAGAGGCTGCATTGGTCATCGTCTCGAGCGTTGTGAACGTTTTTGACGAGATGATGAAAAGTGTGCGCGCCGGTTCAAGCTTTTTGAGAAGATCACCCAGATCAGCGCCATCGACATTGGAAACGAAATGCACGCGTAGATCCGCGCGCCCATAGGGGGCCAACGCACGCGCCGCCATGGCGGGTCCAAGATCTGAGCCACCAATGCCGATATTCACAATATCGGTGAAGGGCGCCAGCGTACTGCCGCGCAGATCGCCCTGCCGAATGGCAGCGGCAAACTCCAGCATGCGTCCGCGCTCTGCTGCAACATCGGCCGTCACATCCAGACCAGCAACCGACAAGGGCGCGCCTGAGAAATGGCGCAACGCCATGTGCATCACCGCGCGATTCTCGGTGAAATTGATGGGCTCACCGGCGAACAGGGCGGCGCGCTTGTCGTCCAGATTCGCCGCCCGTGCGAGGGCCACGAGATGGGGAATGGTTGTGGCGATCAGCCGATGCTTGGAAAAATCAAAAACGATGTCGTCGAGATGGAGGCTGTAATCGTCAAATCGCCTGGCATCCTGCGTGAAGAGATCCGCAATTTTGTGCCGGCCAACTTCAACACGATGCGCTTCCAGCGCTGCCAGTGCGGCTCCGACGTCTGCCTGCGACATGCCATTCTCCCGCTTGCTGCGCTTCATCCCAGAGCACCTTATAGGACGACAAAGCTTAAAGTCCTTGCTCTCTGCAGGGCCATGATGGCGATCACAATCCATCTCGCGGCGTCCACGATTCAAGCTTAAGCTTGTCTAATGGACGAGCTGTTTCAATCTTCCGGCACCCCCTCAAACTGGGCGTTGCGTCTCAAAGCCAGCACGGCGTTTCTGCGCCACGGTGGCAAGCGCATCCTCGATTTGATTTATCCGCCCGCCTGCCTCGCCTGCATGGCAGCCACGGGCGAGATCGGCACGTTGTGTCCGGCCTGCTGGAATGAGGTCCGATTTATCGAGCGGCCGTTTTGCGAGCGGCTTGGCACGCCCTTCGTGCAAGACCTTGGACCGGGCCTTCTCTCACCAGAAGCCATGGCCAATCCGCCTGTGTTCCAACGGGCGCGCTTTGTGGCGCGATTCGAAGATGGTCCGGCGCGTAAACTCATCCACCGGTTGAAATATGGCGACCGGTTGGAGATTGCTGATGCGCTCGGCCTGTGGATGGCGCGCGCCGGGCGCGATATCTTGAGCGAAGCAGACGTGCTGGTGCCGGTGCCGCTGCATCGGCGGCGCCTGCTGGCCCGACGCTTCAACCAGGCAGCCCTGCTCGCCGCCGTTGTGTCGCGCCACACCGGCGTGCCGTCAGACCCGTTTGCGCTGGAGCGCGTCAAGGCAACGCCGCCGCAGGTCGGGCTCTCGCGCCTGCAGCGCGCGCAAAATCTGCAGGGCGCGTTGAAGGTCCCAGAGGCGGCCCAGCTGCGAATCGGCGGACGCCGCGTCGTGCTGGTGGATGATGTGATGACCTCAGGGGCCACAACCAATGCAGCAGCGCGGGCCCTGTTGCGCGGCGGGGCGGCGCAGGTCGATGTGCTGGTGTTTGCCCGCGTGGTGCAGGATGGGTGAACAGGTAGAACGGGATGTTGTTGTGACAACGACATTGTCGCCCGGCACCAAGCCGCCATATAAAGGGCACGAGGAGATCTCTAATGCCACCGATCACGATCTATACGAAAGAAGCCTGCCCCTATTGCGTGCGTGCCAAGCGCCTGTTGACCCGCAAGAACGCCACGTTTGAGGAGATCTCCGTGGATGGTGATGCGCAGGCCCAGGCGGCGATGGTAGCCCGCACGGGTGGCCGCTCGACAGTGCCGCAGATTTTCATCGGTGATCAGCACGTCGGCGGCTGCGATGATCTTTACGATCTCGATTACGACGGCAAGCTCGATCCGCTGTTGGCGGCATGAGGGGTTCGCGGGTGTGGTCGCGAATTCAAAGAACGTGGTTGTGATCGATGATGGTGGGCGCGACAGGGTTCGAACCTGTGACCCCTACGATGTCAACGTAGTGCTCTACCACTGAGCTACGCGCCCGCTGCCAGCCCGAGGGCCCTGCAATCCGTGAGGTGGGCGCGGTATAACCGGGCCACGAACATTCCGCAACCCATGCTGCTGATTTGCGCCCGGAATATCCGGCTGCCGCTGAGATTGTTTTCGATCTGAGCGGTCCTGCCGCTTTGCTTTCTGCGCGCGAACCTCCGACACTGGGACCGTCTCTCAATCCCAATTTCGTGGAGCCCGTTTGGTGTTTCGCTGCGCCCTTGGTGCCACGTCTTACACATTCGCCACGTTGCGCGAGCTGTTGGCAAAGGCAACGCCAACCCGCTCCGGTGACCGGTTGGCGGGCCTCGCTGCCGCCACGGCTGAGGAAGCCGTTGCCGCGCGCCTCGCCTTGGCCGATCTACCGCTTCAACATTTCCTGAGCGAAACGCTGATCCCCTACGAAGCAGATGAGGTGACCCGGCTGATTGTCGACAGCCACGATGCAGAGGCCTTTGCGCCCGTGGCGTCCCTGACCGTGGGCGCGTTTCGCGAATGGCTGCTGCAGGAGACAACGACAGGGGCGATGATTCTCAACGTCTCGCCCGGTCTGACGCCCGAGATGGTGGCCGCTGTTTCAAAGCTGATGCGTAACCAGGATCTCATCGCTGTGTCGCGCAAGATCGAGGTCGTCCGGCATTTCCGCAACACGATTGGGCTGTCAGGCCGCATGAGTGTGCGACTTCAACCCAATCATCCTGCCGATGAGCCGCGCGCCATTGCGGCCGCCAT
Source organism: uncultured Hyphomicrobiales bacterium (assembly GCA_903932565.1). Lineage (GTDB taxonomy): Bacteria > Pseudomonadota > Alphaproteobacteria > Rhizobiales > Beijerinckiaceae > Terripilifer. The sequence goes on along the minus strand of CAIZGQ010000879.1, from coordinate 1,275 downwards.
CCTCGACGGACTTGTGATGGGCTGTGGCGATGCCTGCATCGGCATCAACCCGGCCTCTGATGATCCAGCCGTGATTGCAGATTTGTGGCGGCTGCTCGATCAGGTCATCAGCCGGCTCAACATCCCGACGCAAAGCTGCATCCTGTCCCATGTGACGACAACCATTGGCCTGATCGAACAGGGCCTGCCGGTTGATCTCGTGTTCCAGTCGGTGGCTGGCACGCAAGCGGCCAATACCGGATTTGGCATCAATCTCGCCCTGTTGCGCGAGGCGCAGGAGGCCGGGCTCACCTTAAAGCGCGGTACGCTCGGGCAGGACGTGATGTATTTCGAGACCGGCCAGGGCTCGGCACTGTCTGCCGATGCGCACCATGGCGTCGACCAGCAGACCTGTGAGGTGCGCGCCTATGCGGTGGCGCGCGCCTTCAAGCCGCTGCTGGTGAACTCGGTCGTGGGCTTCATCGGGCCGGAATATCTCTATGACGGCAAGGAGATCATCCGTGCCGGGCTGGAGGATTGTTTTTGCGGCAAGCTGATGGGCCTGCCGATGGGGGTCGACGTTTGCTACACCAACCACGCCGAGGCCGATCAGGACGATATGGACGTGCTGCTGACCGTGCTGGCTGCGGCGGGCTGCGCCTATGTCATGGGTGTGCCGGGCGCCGATGACGTGATGCTGAACTACCAATCCACCTCGTTTCATGACGCGATCTATCTGCGCGATGTGCTGGGGTTGAAGCGTGCGCCCGAGTTTGAAGCCTGGATGGCAGCGCAGGGGCTGCTGGATCCGCAGGGGCGGATTGCCAGCGGCGGCGATCTGATGGGACGGCTCCTGCCCTTCCTGTCCTGAGGCGCACACGCGGTGCCTCAACCAAACACGCCATGGATGAACCAGCGCGGATTTGCTGCTTCCGTCCCATAGAGCCCTTCGCGAAACAGCCAGAAGCGGCGGCCGTCTTTATCCTCGACGCGGAAATAATCGCGTGTCAGGTCAGCGCCCCCGCGCCACCATTCTGGCGCGATGCGCTCGGGGCCCTCAATGGCAACCACCTCGTGCATCAGCCGCCGCCAGCGAAAGCGCAACGGCGGACCATCGGGCACGGAGGCGATGGCTTCGATTCGTTCCGGCTCGGCAAACAGCCGCACCGGGCGCGCGGGCAGATCGTCCGCCACCAACCCGGCAACCGGAGACGTGTCTGGCGGCGGGGGTTGCAGATCAAGACGCAGGGCAGCATTGCCATGGCCGCGACCGGTTGTACCAAACCCAGTGGCGGC
>CAIZGQ010000878.1 GCA_903932565.1 uncultured Hyphomicrobiales bacterium | reverse complement strand
GCTCGACCGGCACGGTCCGGCCGCGCCGGTCGGCGGTCGCGCCACGCTCGATGCGCACGCGTCCACCTTCGGTGCGGTCCTTGTCGCGCGCATCGCGCAGCGCAGACACATGCTTGCGCTTGCCAGGCACCGGCGTCTCGCGGCTTGGCTCGGCTTCCTCAGCCTTGGCAAACCGTCCGCGCGGTGCGCCCGGGGCTGGCCCGGCGAGCTTCGCTTGGCGCTTTTCATAAGCAACTTCGCGGGTCACGATGGCAGCCGACACCGGGCCTTCAAAATCCACATTGGCTTCGGCCGCCAGCATCGGACCGAGCTGGTCTTTCAGAATACGGGTCTTGATTTCCTCGGTCTCGCCCTCGGGCAGATCGTTCAGCTGGAACGGCCCAAACGACACGCGGATCAGCCGGTTCACCTGCAGGCCGATATGCTCCAGAACGCGCTTCACTTCGCGGTTCTTGCCCTCGCGCAGGCCCATGGTGAGCCAGACGTTGGAGCCCTGCGACCGGTCGAGCGTGGCTTCGATCCCGGCGTAATTCACGCCTTCAATCTCGACACCATCGCGCAGCGTGTCGAGCACGCCCTGGTTGGTCTCGCCATTGGCGCGCACGCGGTAGCGCCGCATCCAGCCGGTGGCGGGGAGTTCGAGCACACGGGCGAGGCCGCCATCGTTGGTCAGCAGCAGCAGGCCTTCGGTGTTGATATCGAGGCGACCGATGGTGACGACGCGCGGCAAATCTTCAGGCAGCGCCTCGAAGATCGTCGGGCGGCCTTCGGGGTCATGCGTCGTGGTGACGAGCCCGCGCGGCTTGTGAAACATCCAAAGACGCGTGCGCTCGCGTGCTCCCAGAGGGTTGCCATCAACGACGATGACGTCCTTTGGCAGGACGTTGAAGGCGGGGCTCGACAGGACAGCGCCATTGACCTCGACGCGGCCGGCATTGATCCAGGCTTCCGCGTCGCGGCGCGAGCAAAGCCCGGCACGGGCAATGACCTTGGCGATACGCTCGCCGTCGCGGGCCTCAGCTGCGGAAATCGTCTCGAGATCGCTGTCTTTGTGCCCATGTGCCGGGCGGACACCTTCCGGACGCGGCCGGTCGGACGTGAAGCCCGGTTTGCCACCAAACGGCTTGCTACCAAAGGGCTTGGCCCCAAAAGGCTTGCCGCCAGCTGAGGGTTTTCCGCCAAATGGTTTGCCACCCGGTTTGCCGCTGCGGAAAGGCTTGTCGCCACCTCGGTTCTCGCCACCTCGGTTTTCGCCACTTGGCTTGCGCGGGCGTCCGTCGGGCGGACGGTTGTTGTTTCGTCTGTCATCCATGCCGCCCTCATAGCAGACGTGGGAGTGGGTGCGACGGAAATTTTGACCGCAGGCTTAAAGCGCGGACCAAGCCAGTTCGGACCACTTGGCCGTAACGCGCCATCGTCCTACGCTGACGGTATGGAGAATTCGACAAATTCAAAGCCGGGTGCCCTGCAAACGCCGTGCGTTGATCCAATGTCCCGGGCTTTTGAGGAAGCCCGGGCTGCGGCAGCGCGGGGCGAGGTGCCCATAGGCGCGGTGATCGTTCGCGACGGACAAGTTCTGGCGAGCGCGGGCAACCGCACGCTGGCGGATCGCGACCCCACAGCCCATGCCGAGGTCTTGGTGATCCGCGCGGCCTGTGCTGCGCTGGGCAATGAGCGTCTAACCGGTTGCGACCTCTACGTCACGCTGGAGCCCTGCGCGATGTGTGCCGGTGCGATCTCGTTCGCGCGTTTGCGGCGCGTGTACTACGCGGCCCCTGATCCCAAGGGCGGGGCAGTGGACCACGGTCCGAGGTTCTTCGACCAGCCGACCTGCCATCACGCGCCGGAGGTCTACAGCGGCATTCGTGAATCTGAAGCCGCTTCGATGCTGCGGGCGTTCTTTGGAGAGCGGCGGTAACCCTCACCCAAGGGAGAAGGGCGTTCCAGAATGTGGCTGACCCTCTCCCTTGGGAGAGGGTGGCGCGTTCTGCGCCGGGTGAGGGTCTTTGCACAGCCTGAGAACCCTCATCCGTCATGCTCCGCATGACACCT
>CAIZGQ010000877.1 GCA_903932565.1 uncultured Hyphomicrobiales bacterium | reverse complement strand
GTTCGGGATGCTGCGCCGGAGCAGCACTCACGCGTGCATCAGCGTTTATAACAACAGTGACATCGGCTTGCAGAGGGGCGACGAGCGACATCAGAAATAGCCTTCCTGCTTCTTTTGTTCCATCGACGCATTGCCGTCGTGATCGATGATGCGGCCCTGCCGTTCTGACGAGCGCGACTGGCGCATTTCGGCAATGATGGCATCCAGCGTATCGGCGTTGCTTTCAACGGCACCCGTCAACGGATAGCAGCCAAGGGTTCGAAACCTCACCATCCGCGTCTCGATTTTTTCACCGGGCAGCAATTTCATCCGCTCATCATCGCGCATGATCAGCGCGCCATCGCGCTCAACTACGGGGCGGGGCGCTGCAAAATACAATGGAACGACGGGTATCTTTTCAAGCGCGATATAGTCCCACACATCGGCCTCGGTCCAGTTGGACAAGGGAAAGACGCGAAAACTTTCGCCTTTGCGCTTGCGCGTATTGTAAAGCCGCCAGGGCTCGGGCCGCTGGCTTTTCGGGTCCCAGCGATGATCGGGCGTGCGCAGTGAAAACACCCGCTCCTTGGCACGGGATTTTTCCTCATCGCGGCGCGCACCGCCAAAGGCGGCATCAAACCCATACTTGTCGAGTGCCTGCTTCAGGCCTTGTGTCTTCATCACATCGGTGTGGAGCCGGGAGCCAGAATCAAACGGGTTGATACCGTTGCGCACACCTTCCTCGTTGATGTGAACCAGCAATTCAATGCCGAGGTCCTTGGCGTGCTTGTCGCGAAACGCGATCATCTCGCGGAACTTCCACGTCGTGTCCACATGCAGCAACGGAAACGGCGGCTTGCCCGGATAAAACGCCTTCATGGCAAGATGCAGCATGACGGCTGAATCCTTGCCAATGGAATAGAGCATCACAGGGTTTTCACATGTGGCCGCAACTTCGCGAATGATGTGAATGCTCTCGGCTTCGAGCTTTTGCAGGTGTGTCAACTGTATCATTTGGGTCTGTCCGACCGCACGACGCGGTGTTGATAAGGTTGTTGTTATGAGGAGGCGGATGCGGCGCCCACATGCAGACCGCATTCCTTCTGATTTTCACTTTCCCACCACCAACGGCCCGCGCGCTCCGGTTCGCCCGGCGCAATGGCGCGTGTGCAGGGCGCACAGCCAATCGACAGGAAACCCTTGTCGTGCAGGGGATTGATGGGAATGGCGTGTGTTGTCGCGTGGGCCAATGTGCGCTCACGCGACCAGTCAAACAGCGGATTGGCCTTGATCAGATTGCGCGCGCCATCAAACGACACGAAATCGAGATGCTGGCGATGTTCCGAGGCGTCCCCGCGCAATCCCGTGATCCACGCACTCGCACCGTCAAGCGCACGGGCGAGGGGCTTCACTTTGCGGACATTGCAGCAGGCCTTGCGCATCTCGACCGAGAAATAAAACCCGTCGATGCCTTGATCAGCGACCAGCTCTTCAACGTCGGACGTTGCGGGGTAAAAAGCCCTGATGCGACGGGCATATTTCGCCTCGGTGTCAGACCACAGTTTGTACGTTTCGGGAAACAGTCGGCCGGTGTCGAGTGTCACCACGTCGATGTCGAGACCGCCCTCAAAAATATGATGGGCAATGACTTGATCTTCCAGCCCGAAACTCGTGGTGAACACCAGGCGTCCGGCAACGTCCTGGCGCAGCTTTTCCAGTCGGCCCGTCAGATCAAGCGCGCCAAAGGAGGCATCCAAAGCTTGAGCTTGAGAGGCGAGATCCGGCGTTACTGAAGTATGTGACATGGTAAAATGGCTCGGCTGGCGGCGCGAAAAGGCAGATGCAACAGTCTCTCGGATAAAACACATATGTGCTGCGGGTCATAATATCAATTACAAATAAAAAATGTGTAATAGGCTCCGCGGGACTTACGCTAGCGTCGCCGCGCCCCATGTGGATGGCATTTGGCCTTGTTTGTGCAGCGCCTTGTGCACATCATCACTGTGGGCCATGTAGGTCCTGTCGCCCGTCGGGAGCCTGGCCATCATGTCCGACGCTGAATTCAAGCCTGTTTCCAATCCCGCTGGGCCCGGCCTGCCGCCGATGCCACAGCGCGCCTCCTTCGGCAGCGGGATCCGCACCTGGTTTTTCACAGGCCTTGTCGTGGCAGGGCCCTTGGCGCTCACGCTGTGGCTTGTCTTCTGGTTCATTGACACGGTGGATCAATGGGTCAAACCGCTAATCCCCCCAACATTGTGGCCGGATACTTATCTGCCGGTTCGGCTGCCCGGCACGGGCGTCGTGCTGGCGTTTCTGGCCCTGACGCTGCTGGGGTTTCTGGCGGCCAATCTTGCAGGGCGCACGTTGATCCGGTTTGGCGAAACGCTGCTCGATCGCATGCCGGTCGTGCGCTCGGTCTACAAGACGTTCAAGCAGATCTTCGAGACGATGTTCTCAAAGTCTGGCACCAATTTTCGTAAAGTGGGGCTGGTGGAATATCCGGGCCGTGGCATGTGGTCGATCGTTTTCATTTCCGCCGATCCGGGCGCCCCGGTTGCCTCTGCTCTCCCGGGCCAAGGCTACACAAGCGTCTTTCTGCCGTGCGCGCCAAACCCCACAACCGGCTTTTATTTTTACCTGCCATCGGCTGACGTGATCCCGCTGACGTTGTCGCCGGAGGAGGCCTTCAAGGTCATTATGTCAGGCGGCCTTATCCAGCCGGAAACCAGTCCGGCGATCCTGGAAGCCATGCGTGCCGAACATCAGGCGCTTGTCGCTGACAAGGTTGAGACCGACACCGCGTCCGTCTGACGACGCGTGTGCTTCAGATCAGTGCGAAATTTCGGCACCGCACCGCGAGCTCGGTGCGATTGCGAGCCTGCAACTTTGTCAGAATGCGGCTCACATGATTCTTCACTGTGCCTTCTGTGAGCGACAAACGGCGCGCGATGTCCCGGTTATTTTTGCCAGCGGCGACCAGCGAAAGAATCGACGTTTCGCGATCCGTCAGGCTGCCGGTCTCAGCCGCTGGCGCGCGCAACGGCGGGGTCAGTCGCCGGAACTCACTCAGCAACCGCGTCGTGATGGCCGGCGGCAGACAGGCTTCACCGCGTGCAACGGCGCGTACCGTCGCCAGAATTTGATCAGCGGTGGCGTCAAGCGGCAGGAACCCCCGCGCGCCAAGATGCAAGGCGGCAAACAGATCGTGCATCTGATCTGAGGGAGCCAGCACGATGAGTCCGAGTCCTGGAAACGCTTTCAGGATGAGTTCGGCCATGCGAACGGCATCAAGCTGGGGCGGCTTGTGCTCCACAATCACCACAGATTGCTGGTGCAGTGCCAGGAGGCGCAACGTCTCTGGGGCATCCTGAGCCAGCCCCGCAACCCGAAGGTCGATCTCCGGCTCTAACATATGCGCCAAAGATTGCCCGGCCAGCTTGTGATGCGTCGCCAGCACGACGCCGGTGAACCCAAGCAAGGCAAGAGGGGCGCTGGAGGGGGATGTGCGGAGGCCAACCTGTGGAGCGTGTGTCATATCCTTAGTATAGTAAAGCTTTAGCTAAAGGCTACCGTCCGCTGTGGAAAGAGTTAAAGCGATCGAGGAGACCCTCGCCGCGCATGGCTTTCAAAACCGCCAGAATCTCTATTTTTTGCGCGCAAATGCGCTTCCAAACAGAGATTTTTGCCGGCTTGGCATTGTCAGCGGGCTCAATTGGCAAAAGTTGGTGAGGAAAATAATTTCTCACAGAGGCATGTAGAGCACGCCTGCAGCGCCATCTTCTGCCCCAAACACAAGGCGACGCCCGTCCGCGCTCCATGTCAGGGCCGAAATCGCCCCCGATTCGCGCTCGAT
>CAIZGQ010000876.1 GCA_903932565.1 uncultured Hyphomicrobiales bacterium | reverse complement strand
GGTTGTGTTGGTGACAGCGGACGCTGCCGAAACACAAGGAAATATGTCATGGCTAAGTTCACAGATACGCAACTGATCGTCTTGTCGAGTGCTGCAGCAGATAAAGACGGTATCGCGCCTCTCCCAAACAATCTGAACAGCTCGGCTGCCAAAAAGGTCAACGCAAGTTTGGTCAAACGAGGGCTGATGGAAGAGATTCCCGCAAAGCCTGGAATCACAGTCTGGCGGCGTGATGAGGATGGCAATTCGATCAGCCTGAGGATCACATCTGCCGGTTGCGCAGCAATTGGTGTGGAGGAGGTTAGCAAGCCAGATTCAGTCTTGCTGACGGCAACAACGGTCCCCGACGCTGTGATGGCGGCATCTGAATTTTATTCAATTCAATTGAAGCCGGTCGGCAGTCTTAGCGGTTCAGCCTCTCGTCCACCCCGCCCAGGGTCGAAGCAAGCGCTTGTCATCGAAATGCTCACCACTGAGACCGGATCCACACTGGAAGCATTGGCCCAAGCAACCGGGTGGCTTCCGCACACGACGCGTGCGGCCCTGACGGGGCTGCGCAAGCGTCGCTATGCGCTCGATCGCGTCCAGGGCAGTGACCAGAAGTCAGTGTATCGAATAGTGACCGCCGGCCAGGTTCAGGCAGGAGCCTGATCCAATGGTTCGCCAATTCGCATCGTCGCGGTCGGTGGCAACACCGACTCGCGTCATTGCAGACGCAAATCTAGAGGGGCACGATGCACCCAACGCTTTTGACCCAATTCAAGAAAAGTTCGCCCCGGCTTTTTTGCGCCAAAGATGGAGACGGGTCCTTGGCAAGCCTTTGCCACCCGGGCTTTCGTCGGGCTTGATTATTCGTATTCTCGCCTGGCGCGAGCAGATCCTTCTGGTGGGGGATATCGACCGGCAAACCCGCGCTGTATTGGATGTCGCCGCAAGCGGAATGGACCCGAAGGGAGCCGCTCCGACCTCCGGGCCCAACAAGCGGGGCCTACGGTCGGGGACCATGCTTGTTCGCGAACATGGCGGGACCCTCCATCGAGTGATGGTTCTTGAAGCTGGTTTTTCCTGGAACGGACGCACCTACAAAAGCCTATCAGAAATCGCGCGTCTCATAACCGGAACGTCCTGGAACGGATATCGGTTCTTTGGCCTTCTAGGCAGCACTTCGAAGAAAGATCGAGATGGTCTGGGAGACGCAAAGTGAGTGTCTCCCAGCAATTGCGCTGTGCGATTTATACCCGGGTTTCCAGCGATCAGGGCCTTGAGCAGGATTTTAATTCTCTCGACGCCCAGCGGGAGGCTGCTGAGGCTTACATCAAGAGCCAGGCAAACGAGGGTTGGAAGCTCATTCGCGGTCATTTTGACGATGGTGGGTTCTCCGGCGGTTCGATGGAACGCCCAGCGCTTCAGCAGCTGCTAAATCTCGTTCGAGACGGCCGTGTCGATGTGATCGTCGTCTACAAAGTTGATCGGTTGACACGCTCACTGGCTGACTTTGCGAAGCTGGTTGAGCTATTTGATGCCCACAAGGTTTCATTTGTGAGTGTCACCCAATCCTTCAATACAACATCAAGTATGGGGCGCCTTACACTCAACGTGCTGCTGTCTTTTGCACAATTTGAACGGGAGGTGACTGGCGAGCGCATCAGGGACAAGATCGCTGCCTCCAAGCGCAAAGGCATCTGGATGGGCGGTATTGTACCTCTCGGGTACCGGGTTGAGAACCGCAAGCTGCTTGTCGAGGAATCCGAAACCAAGACAGTTAAACTCATATTCGATCTCTACTTGCAGCTTGGTTCAATTCCGGCTGTTCAAAAAGAGCTCAGGGCTCGAAGTATTGTCAGTCGCTCACGATGCTTGGCGAACGGCAAAGTTTTGGGCGGTGTCCCGTTCTCAAATGGCGCTGTCTCTCACATTCTCAACAATCGGCACTACATCGCCGAGCTTAATCATCACGGCAAATCCTGGCCGGGTGAGCACCAGCCAATCATCGAGAGCCAAATTTTTGAGGCAGTTCATCAAAGACTCGCATTACAAAAGCAGCGTCGATCAAAACATGTCGTCGCCTCGGGAGCGCTGTTGATCGGCAAAATCTTTTCCGACGCGGGCGAGCCCATGTCTCCGAATTATATTATCAAGCAGAGAAGGCGATATCGGTATTATCTCTCTCGCACGATTGTTCAGGGCGGCAAGCAAGACCCAATAGCAGTTGGAAGGATACCAGCCGAGCCTGTCGAAGCTTTGGTTGTCGAGGCGCTTAAAGCGAAGCTAATTGAGACAAAAAAAGTTGCCCCAGACATAGAGGCTTCAAATAACGGCCTGATCACAAAATATCTTGAGCGGATTATCGTGGGGCCTAATTCAATTCGGCTCCAGCTTCATCGCTCCCAAGAGAATGATGAACTAGCTCAAACAATTATGATCCCCTGGACCAAACCTTCTTCAGTTCGCCGGAAGGACATTATCATGCCCGAGGCACCGAGTTCAAAACTCCAACCGATTCGCGGCAATGAGCAGGAACGACTCTTGCGCGCCATTGGTCTCGCCCGTCGTTGGCTCAATGAATTAGTCGACGGAACAATGCCTGACATTGAAACGATAGCAAAACGTGAAGCCAAAACGGAGCGCTCCATCCGGATGACGCTGTCTCTTGGCTTTCTATGTCCAGCATTGGTGAAAGCTGCTTGCGAGGGTCGATTGCCCCGCGGATATGGTGCCTCGCGCCTCGTCGATCTTCCTTCGAACTTTGATCAGCAATGGCAGGCGCTCGGGCTCACCCGTCCGGCTTGAGAAACGCGAAGCTTTGTACGGAATTAATTCGTACATGAAAATATTTGCTTAGCTCTCAGATCGTCTCATGTATGAATCTGGGCTCTCAAAGATGGTCTTTGAGCTGCAACCTATTGGGACCTGAATCGCGCCGTTCCTGAGCACATTCGAATGCATCGGTTCGCTCACATCGGTATCTAAATGGTCTGAGAGTTTAGCGAACTAGTCTCAGAAAACCGCGCAGTTGCAATTGCCGGAAAATTTATTCTCAGGCCCACAGACCGCCGCCGAATTGGCGCGCGGGGTCGCCGCAGTCTCGGTCTGTCGTGCACAAACATGCGCTGGATGACCGCCAACCGCCGGATAAGTCGCGGCTTTTCTGACAGCCTAGGAATGTACGAAAGTTTGGAAGTTAGTTTGGTGGAGCCAGACGGAATCGAACCGACGACCTCTTCAATGCCATTGAAGCGCTCTCCCAACTGAGCTATGGCCCCACGAAATCATCTGCCATCGGAGTTCACTTGCCGGCAGATGAACAACACCACC
>CAIZGQ010000875.1 GCA_903932565.1 uncultured Hyphomicrobiales bacterium | reverse complement strand
CGCGCGCGGGTACGGCCTGGCATGCGGGGACGGCCCTGCATCATCGCACGGGCGAGTCCCTTCAATGGTTTGGCAAAGCGATCAAGGTCTTCCGCCCGCCGCACAAGCGTGTCACCGCGGGTCAGCTCTTTGTCCATGGCTGCCATGGTTGCGCCATAGCCGCTGTCTTCATCCTTGAACCAGACATTGAGAATTCGTGTCCAGGCGATGACAAGGCCCTGGAGCTTGAGAGCCCCGACCGTGCCTTCGCTGTCGATACCGGCCGCCTCCAGCATGAAACGCATGGAGTTCAGCGCGACTCCATTGAGGGCGGCTGCGGACATGGGCTCCCGTCGGGCCCATTCCATGATGCTCTCGAGTGCGGCGCGGTCGGGCGCCATGGCATCCAGACGCCGCATCAGCACGTCGAAGAGACGATCCTTCGGGGCTTCACCATCGAGATCCTGACCTGTGCCTTCGAGGACGATTCGGTCAATCTTTTTCGAATACGCCCCTAGGATGGAACCCTTTGAGGGAAAATGGTCCCGGAAGGTTGCGAGGCTTACGCCCGCGCGCTCGGCGATCTGGGTGATCGAAATGTCGTCAAAGGACCGCTCGGCGGCCAATTCCATCAGCGCGGCAATGATCTTCGATTTGGTATCAGACGGCGCGCCCGTGGAAGCGCTTGCGGCAGTGGCATCGGTCATGGCGGCAGCCTCCGGCTGAGATCAACTTCCATCACACCTAATGCGTCAAAGGCTCAACACCAAGGCCGCCACTTGTCGCGGCCGCAGGCGTCTTGTGCCCGCACTATCCCGCGAGTTCGCCCGCACGCTTTTTGGCAGCGGCAATGGCGCGGGCCATCAGTGGCGCGAGGCCGTCGTGGGCCATCAGCACATCAAGGGCAGCGGCCGTGGTCCCACCCGGCGATGTCACATTTTTGCGCAGGGTCGCAGCTGGGGTTCCCGCGTCGCGAAACAGGAGTTCGCCAGAGCCTTCGATGGTAGCCCGCGCCAGACGCTCGGCCACATCTGGTGCAAGTCCGGCGGCGATCCCGGCGTCAGCGAGGCATTCCACCAGATAAAAAACATAGGCTGGCCCGGACCCCGACACTGCCGTCACCGCGTCGATGTCGTCCTCGGTCGCGACCCATTCGACCTGGCCAATGGCGCGCAGAAGCGCGTCCGCCTGCAATCTGGCACCCTCCGCCAGACCCATGCTTGCCGTGGCACCGGTAATGCCGCGGCCGACGGCGGCCGGCGTGTTGGGCATGGCGCGCACGATGCCGCCAGCGCCGGGCAGTTGCTTTGCAATCGAGCCCATGGATTTGCCGGCCATGATGGACACAACCACAGTGCGGGCGCTCACAAGCGCTTGCAGTGCGGGGGCTGCTGCATCAAAGCCCTGTGGCTTGATCGCGAGAACCAGAACGTCCGGCGGTGCAATGCCCGTGGCATCAGACAGGAGATGGACGCCCTTGGCTTGCGCGAACGCCACCATGTCGGGCGCTGGCGTCGGCTCGATGACCGTCACTGCTTTTGCATCGAGCCCCAGATTGAGCCAGCCGCGCAGCATGGCTCCGCCCATCTTGCCCGCGCCGACAAGCACGAGCGATTTCGGCAGGGCTGTGTTTGACGCGCTCATGCCGCGCACTCCGTAAACGCAACTTTGGACGTGGAAAGCTTACGCTTGTCCGAGTGTTTCGAACATGGCCGTTTCCATCGCTTCGCGGGCGGATTTTCCAGCCCAGAGCACGAATTGAAACGCCTGATAATAGCGCTCGCAGGCGGCTGTCGCCGCTTTCAAGGCCGCTTCGCACTGGGACGAATTTGGCTCTGCGCCACCGGCCAAAAGAATCGCGTGGCGGAACATCATCACGCCTTCGGATTCCCATAATCCGAAATGACCAACCCAAAGTTGTTCATTGATCATCGACACAAGATTCAAAATCTCCGTGCGGCGACGATCGGTGACTTTGAAATCAAAGGCGCAGCCGACATGCAGCGCTTCGACGTCGGGAAGCCAAGTGAAGGCGACTTGATAATCGGTCCAGCCACCGGCGACCGAGATTGAGATTTCGTCATCACCATCGCGATCAAAATGCCAATCGTGATAGGACGCCATCCGTTCGACAACATCCACAGGATGTTCGGCACGTTCGACAAAAAGCTGCATTGAAGACATTCGTGGAGCCCCGATTTGTAAAGGCAGAACGCTGCACAACGAACTGTGGAGTCTTCAGGAAGAAATCTTCTTGCGTCCAACATCGGACCCAAAAGTTTTCGACGAATCAGACCTTTACAAACACAACCCGGAACGGGCGGCCAGCACCCCTACGAATTTGAACCTGATGGATTCGTGACCGTTCGTCCATCGCTTCACGCGCTGTGTCCACAAGCGGTCGCAAATTTGAGTCAATATGTCGCGATCCTCAAATGGTGCGACTCAGTGTCGTCTGAACGCGCTCAACGCGAAACAGAGTCTGAAAACATCACGTTAGGATGGGAATGAGTCGCAAATCGCGAGGTCAGGCCAAATCGCGTTTGTCAGGCCTTGTCTGCACCAAGCTTCGACTCAAGTGCAGAAATTCGTGCGAGAAGTTTTTCATTTTCATCACGCGCAAGGATCGCCATGTCGCGAACGGCCTCGAACTCTTCGCGGCTCACGATGTCCATTGTCGACATCAGGCGCTCCATTTGAGTCTTGACCAATGTCTCGACTTCGCGGCGTGCGCCATTCGCAATGCCAGCGGCATCCGTCATCAGGCGGGCAACATTGTCGAAGATGGGGTTGCGGGTCTGCGGCATGATCTGGCTCCAGAACGATTGGCTTGCGTCGTCCTAGCACGGGCGACCTGCGGCGGCGAGGGTTGAGCCTGCCGCAGGCACTTGGTGTTTTTGGGCCTGCGCAGGACGCTCAGAAGAAGATCTTCTGGCCTTCCATGCCAGCGTAGAGGCTCGCCACCTGTTCGCCGTAGCCATTGTAGAGAAGAGTTGGGCGACGATCGCCAACGCCAAGCACTTCTTCCGTCGCCTGGCTCCAGCGCGGATGCGACACGGCCGGGTTCACATTGGCCCAGAAGCCGTATTCGCTTGCCTGCAGGGCTTCCCAATAGCCCTTGGGCCGCTCTGCCACGAAGCTGATCTTGGTGATCGACTTGATGGACTTGAACCCATATTTCCAAGGCAGGTGAAGACGCAGCGGCGCGCCATAGGCATTGGCCAGGGGCTTGCCGTAGGCACCCGTGACCATCAGCGCGAGGTCGTTGGTGGCCTCTGCCATGGTGACACCCTCGACATAGGGCCACGGCCACCAGGTTTGGCGCTGGCCGGGTGCGGTCTTGGGGTCCATGAACGTCTCAAAGCGCACAAACTTCGCGCTGCTGAGTGGCTTGGCATGCTCGACAAGCTTCTTCAGCGGAAAGCCAGTCCAGGGAATCGTCATGGACCAGGCTTCGACGCAGCGATGGCGATACAGCCGCTCCTCAAGCCCCATCATGCGGGACAGATCGTCGACATCGACCGTCATGGGAGCTTCGACCAGCCCGTCAATCTTCACGCTCCAGGGACGCGGCTTCAATGCTTCTGCCGCCGCCGAGATGCTCTTGGATGAGCCGAACTCATAGAAATTGTTGTATTTGGACGTCACCGCCTCAGGTGTCAGCGGGCGATCCAGTGTGAAGCTTTCGTTCTTCTTCGCCGGATAAAGACCTGCTGTTGGGTCGGCCGTGCCCTCGGCCGCGCGAGCGAGTCCGGCAGACGCCATCGCCGCGATGGAGCCGGCACCCGCCACAAACGCCCGGCGGTTGAGGAAGAGCTGTTCGGGCGTGGCATCGCGCTCGGGAATTTCCCAGCCATGGCGGCGGTGAAAATGCATGCAAAGTCTCCGTAATGTCGCGCTGTCGGTCGGTGTCTTCCAGTCTCGCCACCGTGGCGTGACTTGCGATCACGCGCAAATCACGTCCTCGCGGGGACGGGCTTGCTCAAAGATACGTGGCGCATCTGCGAACAGCTTTGCCCGATGGTGCAAATTGTGCAGGCAGGTGTCAGCGAAGCGTTCGTCTGACAAGAGATTGTCACAATCGATATGCGAACATTGGACAGCGTTAGATCAAGGAGTTGGGCATGGCGAAGGCACGGGTCGGGATCATCGGGGGATCTGGCGTCTATCATTTGCCGGGCCTTGAGGACCTGCGAGAGGAGAAAATCACCTCACCGTGGGGCGAGCCCTCCGACGCGTTGCACTTCGGCCGCATTGGCTCGACCGAGGCCGTGTTTCTGCCCCGTCATGGTCGCGGCCATCGTCTGTCGCCCGAGGGCATCAACTATCGCGCCAATATCGATGTGCTGAAGCGGGCAGGGGTGACAGATATCGTTTCTGTATCCGCCTGCGGGTCGTTCAAGCCAGACTTGCATCCCGGCCTGTTCCTGCTGGTCGATCAATATGTCGACCGCACGAACGGCCGCGAATCGTCCTTCTTTGGCAATGGCTGCGTTGCACATGTGTCGATGGCGCATCCTGTGTCGCCGTTGCTGGTGGATCGCATCGCGGCTGCCGCTGCGGCTGAAGACATCGCCTGTCGCAAAGGTGGAACTTACGTTTGCATGCAGGGCCCGCAATTTTCGAGCTATGCCGAATCCCAGTCTTATCGTGCGTTGAATTACGATGTGATCGGCATGACGGCGATGCCGGAGGCCAAGCTCGCCCGTGAGGCTGAAATGTCTTACGCAACGATTGCCATGGTCACGGATTTTGACTGCTGGCATCCTGACCATGACGCCGTGGACGTGGCTGCTGTCATCCAGGTTGTGCAGGACAATGCAGGCAAGGCCGCGCGGCTTCTGGCCCGCGTGCTCAAAGACTTCCCGGCTGAGCACGAGGCGTGCCCGGTGGGCTCAGATCGCGCGCTTGAGGGTGCCATCATGACGGCGCCCGCGATGCGCGATCCCGCGCTGTTGGCCAAGCTTGATGCGGTCGCTGGCCGCGTTTTGAAACGCTAGGTCGTGAACTCATAATTGCATCACGAGAATTCTCGAATCAGAATTCTCTTGATGCAAGCTCCCAAACGGGAGCACAGAAATGGGCCGCTACGAGCTGACCGACGCCGAGTGGAGGGCTATCGAGCCGCACTTGCCGAACAAACCGCGGGGCGCTCCCCGAGTCAATAACAGGCGCGTTCTCAACGGCATCTTCTAGGTCCTGAGGTCAGGGGTGCCCCGGGCCGATCTGCCTGATCGCTTTAGCCCGCGCGCCACAGTCTACAATCGTTTCAACCGATGGAGAAACGCTGGCGGATGGGGTCGAGGAATGGACGCAATCGTCGCCGCAGATGATGGCGACATACAGATGATCGATACCTCTGTTGTTCGGGTCCATCAGCAGGGCGCGACAGCAAAAATGGGGATCAAGATCGATGTCTGGGTCGCTCCCGAGGCGGTCTGACAACGAAGATCCACGCGCTGGTCGACAAACAAGGCCGTCCCATCAGGCTGAAACTTACAGCGGGCCAGGACGCGGATGTTTCCAGCGCCCCGAACTTGATCGCTGAACTTCCTGCCGGTGATGTGCTGCTGGCTGACAAGGGCTACGTCGCAAATGCGCTGAGGCAAGCTGTCAATGAGCGCGGCCCACAGGCGAACATCCCGCCCAAATCCAACCGTAAGGACCCGATTTGTTTCAGCAAACATCTCTACAAAGCGCGCAACCGCGTCGAACGGTTCTTCAACAAGATCAAACATTATCGCCGCATTGCAACCCGGTATGACAAGACAGGCGAAAAATTCCTAGCCGCCCTTCAGCTCGTTG
>CAIZGQ010000874.1 GCA_903932565.1 uncultured Hyphomicrobiales bacterium | reverse complement strand
CCTTTTTGGCAAATGCGGGATCATTGCGAAACATGAAGCCGTAATCTTTCACCGTCGTGCCGCAGCCCGATGTGGTGATGACAATGGCGTCCAACCCGCCGTTCGCCATCTCGCGCGACCACGCCTCGATGTTGCGCGCGGCTGTGGCGTGGGACGCATCCACCTTGCCCAGATGATGGGTGAGCGCACCGCAGCAGCCAGCGCCCTCCGCTACCACGACTTCAACGCCAAGGCGCGTCAGTAGGCGCACTGTTGCTTCATTGATCGATGTGTCGAGCACCGTCTGCGCGCAGCCATTGAGAAGTGCGACGCGCTTGCGGCGCGTGCCCTGTGCGGCAAACACTTGCGGACGGTCAACATCAGAGGGTGCTGGAATCGCCTTCGGTGCCATGCCGACAAGGCCCTTGAGGCGCCCCGGCAAAAAGGCTGCGAAGGGCTGCGCCAATTGTGCGCCCTTCAGCGCCAGCCGAAACAATCCCGGACGCGGCAGGACAAACGCTAGCATCATGCGCAACGCGCGATCCGGCAAGGGGCGCGTATATGTTGCCTCGATGTGCGCGCGCGCATGATCCACAAGGTGCATGTAGTGCACGCTGGACGGACATGTGGTCATGCACGAAAGGCACGACAGGCACCGATCCACATGGCGCACGGTGCGCGCGTCTGCGGCGCGGCCGTTCTCCAGCATCTCCTTCATGAGATAAATGCGACCACGCGGAGAATCGAGTTCATCGCCACCCAGCACGTAGGTCGGGCATGTCGCGGTGCAGAACCCGCAATGCACACATTTGCGCAGGATCTTTTCAGATTGCGCCATATCCGGATCTGCGAGAAGCGCGGGGCTGAAATTTGTCTGCATGTCAGATATCCGCTCGCATGCGGCCGCGTTCGAGAAGGTGGAGCGGATCGAAACTGTCTTTGACCCGCGCACTGAGCGCCGCAAGACCGGTGGGCTGGGGATGAAACACCGGTACGCGGGCGCGCACATCTTCAGGGGCTCGCACCAGCGTTGCATGGCCGCCGAGCGCATCCACACAGGCGCGGATGGTGCCCGCATCTGCATCGCGATCCGTGTCCAACGCCAGCCAGACAAGACCACCAGCCCAATCAAAGAAATAGGCCTGGATTGGCAGGTTGTGCGTGCGCAGCGCAGCCATGAATTCGCCACCCGCACTTGGGGCAACCGACACCCGCCAGATGAGGCCGGACGCGGCGCGCACCGGTTCCGCATCGCGCAGGCTACGCCACAGCGCGCGCGAGGCATCCTCCGAGATCGTGGCGAAAATCGCGCCTGTCGATTTGAAAAAAGCCACAAGATCATCGCGGCGCTTCAGCACCGATACACTCGGCCCCTCGAGCCGGAGGGCTGCCACATGGGTTGAGAAATGCAGCGGCGCATGATGCGGCGGCAGGACCGCAAAGCTCGACACTTCATGCGGCGTGCCCGAGGCCTGGCGCAGCATCCGAAGACTTGCGGCTTCATCCAGCCCGCTGGCGAGAAGCGTGATTTCCGTCTCTGCCTTGGGCAAAACTTTCAATGTGACTTCCGTCAGCACACACAAGGTGCCGTAGGAGCCCGCCACGAGTTTCGACAGGTCATAGCCGGTTACATTCTTCATGACCCGGCCGCCGGATTTCACCACCTCGCCACGCCCCGTGACACACCGAAACCCGAGCAGATGATCACGCGCGGCACCCGCCTTGATGCGGCGCGGACCGCTGGCATTGACAGCCACCATACCCGCGACCGAGCCATCGCCCGGCGCACCACCTAGAAAAAGCGCATGATCCATGGGCTCGAACGCAAGTTCCTGCCCGTGCTGGTTCAAAAGATCAACAATTGTACGCAGCGGTGTGCCCGCTCGTGCCGAGACGACAAGCTCGGCTGGCTCATACAGCGTGATGCCGCTCAGGCCCTGCGTCAACAGGGTGGTGTTTGCATTTACCACCCCGCCAAAGCCGCTTTTTGAATCGAAGCCGCGCACACGCAACGGCGTTTGCGACGCCACCGCGTCCTGAACGGCACTCAGCACGTCCTGCTCATCCTGGGGCTGCAACATTGACGTCACGCGCGCACCTGCTGAAACACGGCGTCACAGGCAAATTCAAAATAATATGCGCCTCGGCAAAGGATCTTGTGTGCCACGCTCAAAACCTCGGCAGATCTGGAAACGGCAGTGCCCCGCCCTGCACATGCATGCGGCCAAGCTCCGCGCAGCGCCGCAGGGTTGGAAACACTTTTCCGGGGTTGAGCCGGTGGCCGGGATCAAACGCGCATTTCACGCGCATCTGCTGGTCAAGATCGACCGCGTTGAACATGGTGCCCATCAGGTCGCGCTTTTCAACGCCCACACCATGTTCGCCCGTCAAAACGCCGCCAACTTCGACGCAGAGCCGCAAGATGTCGGCACCAAAGGCCTCGGCCTTTTCGGTATCGCCGGGAATAGAGGCATCGTACAGGATCAGCGGATGCAGGTTGCCATCACCGGCGTGAAACACATTGGCGACGCGCAGGCCGTGCTGTTGTCCCAATTCCTCCATGCGCGCCAGCACATCGGGCAGGCGGCCACGCGGGATCGTGCCATCCATGCACAAATAATCGGGCCCAATGGCGCCCACGGCAGGAAATGCATTCTTGCGTCCGGCCCAAAATTGCAGACGCTCTGCCTCACTCGTTGACACTTTGCAGAACGTCGCGCCATCGGCGCGTGCAATACCTTCCACGCGCTCGATCAGATGGTCGACTTCGCTTGGCGTGCCGTCGAGCTCAACAATCACAAGAGAGCCGACATCAAGCGGGTAGCCGCAGGGCTGGAAATTCTCAGCGGCGACAATCGAGGGCTTGTCCATCATCTCCATGCCACCGGGGATGATCCCCTGCGCAATAATATTGGCGACGCAGCGCCCGCCCGATTCCACACTCGGAAAGCCTAGCAAAAGTCCCCGTGCCACCTGCGGCTTTTGCAAAAGCCGCACTGTCACTTCGGTGATAACCGCCAACAGGCCTTCCGAGCCCGTCATCAAGCCCATCAAATCGTAATGTTCGGAATCAAGATGCTTGCCGCCAAGTCGCACAACTTCGCCGCCCATCAGCACCATTTCGAGGCCAAGGATATTGTTGGTGGTCAAACCGTATTTGAGGCAGTGCACGCCGCCGGAATTCTCGCCCACATTGCCGCCGATGGAGCACGCAATCTGGCTTGAGGGATCGGGCGCGTAATAAAACCCGTCCGCCTCCACGGCTTTGGAGATGGCAAGATTGGCAACGCCCGGCTGCACGCGGGCACAGCGGTTTTCGTAATCGACATCCAGAATGCGGTTGAACTTCGACATGCCAAGCAGGATGCCATCCTCCAGCGCCAACGAGCCGCCCGACAAGGATGTCCCAGAGCCACGAGGAACCACCTTGACGTTCATCTCCTGCGCAAGGGCCATGATGGCTGAGACCTGGCTGACTGTTTCCGGCAGCACCACAACCAGCGGCAACTGGCGGTACATGGTCAGTGCATCGCATTCATAAGCGCGCCGCGCCGTCTCGTCGGCAATGACAGACGTCTCGGGCAGAATGTCTCGCAACCGTGCGATCAGCTCGTCGCGGCGCGACATGATCTCTGGCTCAGCGAGCGGCATCATCAGGGACATCGGCGCTTTCTCCACGACTTGCTCTAAGGCTTGCGGCGGCTTTGGGCCTACCTCTTGGTCAAGCTTTGTGCCGTTTTATGGGCGCGCGCACCAGACGTCCATTGGGCGCAGGTCGAAGCCGGGTCACAAGCCGCGAAATTGATACAAAAACGCCCCCGGACGCAGGTCCGGAGGCGCGAGATCGTTGAGCCATTTGGCCAACAGTTGGAATTTGTGACCAGCCTTTTAGATCGGCTTGGCACCCTTGAGGCCGATGGTGACGCGGGCCGCGGCCAAGGGGCCCTCAGGCGTCGCCGTGCCTACGGCATTGATCCAGGTGCCAACCGTGAGATCGGCAGCTGTGGCGGACCCCGCCACGAGGATGGCCGTGTCCGACACAATCCGCAGCTTTTTCTCGCCGTCCTTGTATTTCAGGGTCAGGATACCGGCTGAGACGGAGCTGACCGCGTCCTCAACCGTGGCATTGGTCATGGTGGTTTCTGGCAGGACGCCCCAGGCGCGATGACCCTCGCCTGTGCCGCGCTGCGCTTCCGGGAAGATGTAGATTTGCACGGCATTCAACGTGCCGTCCGCCTGCGGGCGGGCGCCTGCCCCGATGTAGGACCCCGGCTTCACGTCGGCGGAGGTCCCCGGGGTCGCGCCCGACAGTCGCGTTGTGGCGGCGATCATCACGGTAGCAGTGCCGCTTTCAGTCTTCAGGGTCACCTTGCCCGGCTCTGCGGCGGTGATGGTGCCTGCAGCGCGAATTTGCGGGGCGGCAGGTGCGGGTGCTGGAACCGGTGCCGGTGCCTGCGCAAGAGCTGCGCCCATGGACAGGATGGAAGCTGACACCAAAGTCAAAACAGAAAGACGCACGAAAATCTCCTTGCAAGACCAGAGAGCGATCCCCCGAGGCCGCGTGTTTGGGCTGCGCGGACGCGCCCAACGAGACGCTTCCACACCCAAACTCAGTACAGGCTGAAGTGCGCCGGGATGCCAATCACAATCCCGCGTGGTGGGTTTCGACGGCCTAAGCCCGGATGCGGCCGCCGAATAAAAGCCTCCGGCACGTCGGCAAAAGCGGGTAAAGACCGGGCGTCGGGGTTGCCACAAGGGGGCAGCTGTGGCACACACCGGCGCTCGCTGTCCGGTCCGCCGGGACGCAATCAGCTGCCGTAGCTCAGTGGTAGAGCACTCCCTTGGTAAGGGAGAGGTCGAGAGTTCAATCCTCTCTGGCAGCACCACTTCAACGCAACAATTTCATTGAGATAAAATCATGGCCGGCGCGCTTTCGTGCGGCCGACCAATCATTGCAGCATCGTGGCGGGCCGCGTTTCCACGAACGGGCTCAAAAGCCCCTTTTCACCCGCCACAATTTCAATTCGTCAAATTACATGGATTTGCAGACAACGGCCTTGCCCATGGCTGCTTCAGCGTCTGATTTCGACTGATAGGACTTGTTGCCCGTTGACGACGTTCCTGAATCCACAAGCGACATGTGTCCAGCTGTCGGCATAGTGTCCATGACCATGCACTTCTTGGCCGTGCTATCCATCACAACATAATATTCTGTGGCAAAGGCGGGGGCGGCAACAAACGTCAGGGCAAGCGCAGACGTCAGTGCAAGGATCGTATTTTTCATGGGTTTTCTCCATTTACGGCAAATGCCGCAGCGTCATGAATGAACCTCGCGCCTGCTACGAGCGAGCCCCGGATTATACGCATGAATTAGGCGTAAACTGACCCAATGCGAGCACATTGAAACACAAATCAAGTTCGAAAAACGGGCTGATTTGCGGAGCATCTTTGAAGCTTCGTGTAGCGTCCGCATGGGCGCTTCCCGCTGCGCGAAGACGCTGCCGCAAGGTCATGGCGCAGCTTCGGGAATTTCCACATTCATGACCACAACATGACGCCCGGCTTCACTCTGTTTTAGCGAATAAGTCCTATGCTGATCAGGCTTTAACCGTCAGGCCCATGATGTCGATTGCAGAACGAAGCCAGTTTGAAGATGTCGCGATCCTCCTCCACCGCTGGGAACATGCGTGTCTTGGCCTGTCCATGCCGCGGTTTGAAGATGTCGCTGTTGGGAACCTTGGGCAGATTGCCAGCGACCTCGCATTGGTTGAATTGTTCGAAAACGATCATTTGAGATTGATCAATTGCGGTGAGCGGCTTTGCCAGACGTTGCACATCAGCCGCACGGCCGCGTCGCTCGATCATGTATCACTGAATTTTCAAACAGCGCTCCAAAAAGGCGTCAAGCAGGCGCTCAATTCAAAGCAGCCCGTGTTTGAAACCACACGGTTCACGCAGATGGGGTTTGCTGGCACCTGCGAGCTTTTGTTTTTACCACTCATGTGGCGCGACCGTCTGCTGATCTCGGTCTTCGGGCGGCAGCGTCGCGAAACCCAGGATATTCTGGAAACAATATACGGCGCGACAAGCGAAGGCATGCTGGTGCTGGCTCCCAGCGGCGATGATGTGAAGCCTGAGTTTCAGATCATGAGCATCAACTGCGCTGCAGCGGGGTTTTTGAACGTCGATGTCGAGAACGTTCTTTGGAAAAACATCGGCGATCTGCTGACGCCGCTCGAGGAGACTGCACTGTCCGAGCACTTTTCCAACGTGCTCAAAACAGGCAAGCCCGAACAATTTGAAATTCCGCATCAGACCATCCAAGGCGAGATGCAATATTTTCAGGTCTGCGTGACGCCCGTCACAAACCTGCTTGTTGTCAACGTCTCGAACATCACGGCGATTAAAGAACGCGAGATGTCGCTTGAAGTGATGTTTGAGGGCAACCCGATCCCGCACCTCCTGTATGACCCTGAAACACTTCTGTTCTTGCGCGTCAATGAAGCGGCCGTGCAGCATTACGGATACAGCCGCGCAGAAATGCTGCGCATGAGCGTCCTTGACCTGAACGCACCAGATCAGGGCGAGCGGGTGCGCGGGGCAGCGCGCCAGCCTCTCAAGGCAGCTGGCCGTCAAAGCCACGCCACCCATTTCACCAAAGATGGCCGCTGTATCGATGTGATTGTGTTCACCCGCGCCCTGTCGATCAACGGACAGACGGCGGTTCTCTCTTCCATCATCGATGTCACCGAGCAGCGCCGCTCGGAAGCGCGCATCGTGCATATGGCGCACCATGATCACCTGACGACGTTGCCCAACCGCATGTTCTTTTTGGACCGGCTGGACAAGGCGCTCGCGCATATTCGCCGCAGCAGCGATCAGATCGCCATTCATTGTATTGATCTTGATGATTTCAAGAAGGTCAACGACACGCTGGGCCATCCCATCGGCGACAAGCTGTTGAATCAGGTCTCCGCGCGGCTCAGTGCGCATGTCCGCGATGAAGACTTCGT
>CAIZGQ010000873.1 GCA_903932565.1 uncultured Hyphomicrobiales bacterium | reverse complement strand
CGGCGTTGGGTCGTGAGCGACGTTTTCGGCGCCCCACTAGCGGACATTGCGATTTTCGGTTGAAATGTAACCAACTTGGCCGCTATCGGCCAACAGCGGTCCATGCAGCCAGCCCCCGGAATTTGAACCGAAAGCGGACGTACCGGTATCGATATCCATGCGCGCGATCTTGGAACTGCCAAAGTTTGATACCGGGCAATATGAAGGCTGCGATTTTCATATGTCCGCAGGCGACGCGAATTTGGTGATAAAGATTGCGGAGATCGGTGTTTTCTCGATTTTTTTCCAACGCGTTCGGTGGCATCGCTTCACGCAATTGCTCTCTTGCGACCTAGCCTGGATAAACGGAGCGTACTTTCGTTTAGTCGAAATCCCCCCGGGTGATCTGATTGCTTCGCTCATGGCTCCGTATCTTCGAGACAAGGCGGCACCCCGTCCGTTTATTGCCTTGCGTCACTTCATGATTTTCTTGGACGAGACCGGTTGTCACGAAGTTGTTGCCGAATCGGCGGTGGGATCACTCCATCCGGTCGCTTGATGTCGAATTCCGGAAATCGCCACACGTCGTATCCGAGCCGGCTGCGACCGGCGCTCAAAAGATAACGCAATGAAATTGACCATCACCTACGATCTAGTCGGAACCGGCTGGGCTAAATGCATTGTTGGGGACGAACAATCGAGCACCGAATTAAGTGCCTCCTACGTGTCCGACGCCTTGGGGAATTTGGTTCTCGCAGCAATTGGTGCCGTGTCGGGATTTAGGGCAATCACGTTCGGTTTTGATGAAGAGCCGGGTGAATTTCGGTGGGTAATCAGAGCCGTCGACGTCAATGAAATTGAAATTAGAATCTTGAAGTTCAATCGATTGCGGGGCAATCAGCAGGATGGTGAAGGGCACCCGCTTTTCACAGCACAATGTCGCCCTGCCGTCTTCGCTAGAGCGGTGTACGTCGCTGCCAATACGGTTCTTGAAAAATATGGTTACGAGGACTACAAGGAAAAATGGTACCAGTACCCATTCCCAAAAGAATATTTCGATATCCTTGCGCGGTTTCTTGCACTTCCGCACAACGCAGCCTGATTCAATCTGAACCCACCGAACCCAGCGCGCGTAAAAGCGCATCGAACCTGGCATGTCCGGTATCTAGGAACATTATTGTTGCTTTCCGCTCACCCGAATGCCCGGAGTGGGTCGATTGCGACAACTCGATGGCTCCGAGAGCGGACATGAACCCTTGAATCCCCAAACCCTCGGCCTACGGCCTAACGCTCGCTGGCCTCGGCGTGGTTGGATTCGCGGCTGTAGTCTCCTGAGGTCAGAGCTTCCGTATGGACTTAAGCGTCTTGGCGCTTTGCGCGCGCAGTTCACGAATCGCGCGGCGGAGGCTTTGGAATTCTGCGGTACGCGTCCCATGCTTGTATGCGCCATTTTCCTTGCCCGTTGGGGCACCCCCGCCTGCACCGTGCATTCGGCAAACCTTCCAGCCATTGACGGCCGGCGCTCTGCACGGATGACCGCTGCGCTTTGACAGGGCCCTGCAACGCGGCGCCGCGTGCATTTCTGCAACACGCAGCAAGTGCATGGGGTTGCCGTCAGTCTTTGCCACCGCCCCCCTCCCCCCGGTTGACGGTTCCGACAATCGCTTGCCCCCCGGCCTGCACCGTGACATGCTCCACCGTAATTTTTTGCTCGCCGGAACTGCGGTAACGCTTCAGGGCATCCACCTGCGCCGCAAAGGTTCGTGCGCACTTGTTAAATGCGTTCGATGCGCTGTCCTGCTGTGGGATATTTTCAACGTGGTTCAGGCGCCTGGCAAATGTCATAGTCGCCGCGTGTACAGCAGCCATCTGAGCCGCGAGCATTGCCTCGACGTGGTCTCGTGGGGCTATGCCTTTGACCGTCGCAATCAGTTGGTTTAGTTCGCGCTCCTTGGGTTGCTTACCGACCCCGCTTACGTTGGCGAGTTGGCCAATCATGGCGTCGAAAAATGCAGGCTCTACGGTCCCAAGGGCATCCATTAGTAGCCTTAGGCCCGTTACTTGGTCGGTATGGTCAGCACTGAACATAGTTGCGCCGGTCTTGGCGTCCACTTCCAGTTTCGCGGATGGTGTTGGTTTGCGAGCATTGCGCCGATCCATGAACGCGGCAATTGCATGCTGCTCGGCCAGGGTTGGCTCGTACGGCACTGCCGGGGGCGGCGCCTGTTCACGGGCTGCTTCCTGACGTGCCGTCCGCTTGCGTATCGCTGCCATAATTTAATGCCCCTTTGCCTTCAACACGTCCAGCGCGGCGCATAGCTCTGCATCAGCTCGCGTATACCCACCGTCGAATTCCAGTATCCCGGCGCGTTCCTCGAACAGCTCCATATCCAGCTGGCGGGCAATGTGTTGCAGGCTTTCGGCAGACCCATATCGCCATGCGTCCGTTAGGAAGATTTCGCTTATCGGCGGGTCATTGGCCGCCGGAATTTGGCGAGATTGCTCAGGAAGGGCAGTTACAAAAGGAACAAAAGGGGCTTTTGATACTTTTGTGCCTTCGGGTTCATTCTCTTTCAGTTCAATGCGTTCTTTGTACGAGTGGGTCAAACGTATCGTGACACAGAGCTAGAGATGATCACGTACGCTATTCACGGTCTAAGTGGGGTCTACTTT
>CAIZGQ010000872.1 GCA_903932565.1 uncultured Hyphomicrobiales bacterium | reverse complement strand
GTGAAGAACTCGAGCACTTCCTCCTTGCCGGTGCCCGAGAGAAGGCTGTTGATGACGGTGCCGACGCGCCGCTTGTTGACGCAGAGAGGGTCCGTTAGCCAGTTATGGCCGGGGAAGGCGCCGCTAACGTCGGACTTGCTGCAGGCCAGTCCGAGTGCCGCGCCGTGGGCGACCGTGTACAGCAGAGTGTCGATGTCGACCGAGCCCGAAGCAATGCTGCCCGGGGCGAACGTCGAGTCGGGCTCCTTGCCACCGTCGGGGGCCAGGCGGAATTTCAGGCGAGGTGTGGACTGACCTGGCTCGAGGCGCTTGGTGGCGAAGACGTCCACGTGCGGTAGCAGCGTCATGCCCGCAGCCAGCGCCTCTGCCCGCGTGCCCGGGAAGATGCCGTGGATGCCTGCCGCGAGGCCCTCATCGATGAACTCCCGTACCGCCGGCTCCCAGCGCTCGCGGAGGTCGCCGTACTTCAGCACCATGCCGGTCGACGGGTTGTCCGCAGTGCGCACGACGCGCGCCTTGAACGCCGGCAAGGCGGTCGGAGTGACCGAGGCCGCCAGGTAGGCGTCGAACGCCTCGGCGAACGTGTCGCCGTGGGTCATCACCTCGGCGAACGTGGCCGCTGTCGGGTAGAGGCGGGGGTCAACAGGGTGCGCTTTGAAAGCACATACCTTGGTGACGACCGCGATCCCGGCGGCGCTCTCGTCGGGCTCGTCGTCGTCACCGTCGTCGGGGTCGCGGTCGTGGTCGGGGTCGGGGTCGGGGTCGTGACTGCATGAAAATGCACATCGCCGCGCCATTCCGGATCCCTCTCGCGCTCTACGCCAGGGCGCGACAGATCGCAAAGCGCGAGGGGATGACGTGGCAGGCTGCGATTCGGCAGGCGATACGGGAATGGGTCGAGAAGCGCGAGATGCCGGAGACGGGGGAGGGGGAGAAATAATGGACGACGCGAAGAAAGTTCGACTCGTGCTCACGATGATCGAGGCTGCATTGCCTGTAATCGGATCGGATCGCATTGGGGAGCCAAAGCTCGACGCGATGTGGGATCGATTCCTTGGGAGGATCAAGGATGCATTCAAGGAGATCCGAGAGGATTTGGAAAAGGAATTTCCGGAATGAACGAGACACCTCTTTCCGACCAAACCAGAATCCACCCGATTCCAGGATTCGGATTCATCCCCCTGCGCGTCCGGACGTACCCAGACAAGGTTTTAATCTCCGCAGGCGAATGTGCCCCAATTCACGAGGATGGCGGAACAGTTCGGCGCACGGCTGGCGTCTGGGTTTTCGACACCGTGAACAAAACAATAGAGAGAAAAGAATGAAGCTCTACGCAATCCTAGCCATCGCGAACGGCTGCGGCCTCGCGCTTGGTCTGATCCCGGCGAAAGGGTGGAGGTTCACGGCGCTAGCCTGTGCGAACGCGGTGGCGGTTGCTGTGCTTTGGGGGGTGGGGAGGTGACCATCGAAGAAGCGTTCCGAGAGGGGTTCCAGGAAGCGGCAGGAGCATCATACTGCACCACAGAGGAACAGGACGCCGACGAAAATCAAAGTTGGCTGAACAGCAAATCGAGAGCGTCACGGGGCGGGATCCTTCCGGGAGCCATCCCGGAGACAACGCTTTCCGCGTTGGATCTGACGGTCAAGCAGGCCCATGAACTCATGATGAGCCGAGGCAAGACCGTCCTGGTGCCGGTCGTCGTCGTGGGGATCCAGAGCGACTACATCACGCGGAGATGGTTCGCGGAGGCTCGGTACCTGCTTCGAGAGGGGGAGCCAATGCTCCTGCCGCTGAAGCCGGAAGCGCCACCCGCACCGGTGGCGTTGAGATGAGCGGTCACATGGTGAAGGTGCGGACTGGCGACGTGGTGCGCATTATACCAAGGACCGCCGCAGATTGCAGATGGCACGCCATGCATAAGGTTGACCCGTTTGAACATGTGACAGTCACAAGCATTGAGGCAGGGAGATATTTTCAAGTGAAGCTCGACAAGTTTCCCGACCTAGACTGCTTGTTCTTTCGAGGCCACCTCCAATTTCTCCACCGCCCACCGCGCAAGAGCCTAGCGCCACCCGCCGGGAAAGTGTAGATTGGGGGTATGCCAGCAGGACAGCCAAGCGATTACGACCCAAGCTTTTGCGAGAAGGTGATCGAGCTAGGAAAGCAGGGGAAGCTCCCTGCTCAAATGGCGGTCGCAATCGGCGTAACAAAGCAAACGCTTCACAATTGGGCGCGATCCCATCCTGAATTCTTTGACGCATTTACACGAGGAAGGGAAGAAGCGGAATCCTGGCACCTCGAAAAAGCCACCGAAACCGCGATTGGATCCAGGGGCGGAAATGCTCCAATGGCGAAATTCCTCCTATCTGCTGCATTTGGGTATCGGGAAGTTTCTGGGATTGACCATTCCGGCAAGATTGATGCGCCCTCTCCCGTCTCCAAGGAAGCCGCCCTAGCCGCCGCCAAAGCCGCCGAGGACGCAGGCGAGGTGTGACCCCGGAAGCGGAAGCGGGATGGCGGCAACGCGCCCGCGAGAACCCACTGGACTTCGCCCGATGGATGTTCAAGGCCCGGAAGAACGTCCGCTGGGAACTTGGAGCGCACCACTACGCAATCGAGGCCGCGCTCCTCCGGGTCTATGCTGGCGAAACCAAGCGATTAATAATAAACGTCTCCCCGCGCTATTCCAAGACGGAATTGATCGTCAATTGTATGGCCTGGACGATGGGGCAGTACCCGGATTCCGAATTCATCTATACCAGCTATTCCGGGAGATTGGCCG
>CAIZGQ010000871.1 GCA_903932565.1 uncultured Hyphomicrobiales bacterium | reverse complement strand
TCCTGCCCGATCATGGTGGAATCCATGTCCGCCAGAAACAGCGCCTTGCGACGGCCGTCCTTTGGCTGAAGGATCACGTCAACTATCCTATCACTACCCAGCGACACGTAGATGAGGGATCTGTAGCGGTGCAATTCTCTCCAACTTGGGTCATCGAGTCGACCATCAGGGCCTAACGCCAAATCGAGTTCAAAACTCAAATCAACGGCTTCGTTCGGACTTAACCAACCGGCAATCTCACCCTTAGGAAGCCTCTTAGCCACCATTTGCGCCATTGCAGGATTGAGGAGCTGCTTTCCCGGTGGGGCGACAAGGGTTGCGACGAAAGTGACCACGTGCGATCCGAAACGATGAGGGGCTGCCACCGGCGCGGCCTTTTGCAGCGCCCTGCGTTTGGGCGCGCGCGTTTGCCGGGGGAGAGCCCCAAGGTTGATATCCGCTGTCCTCATCGCAGGCCCGACCGCCAGCGGCAAGTCCGCTCTGGCGATTGAACTGGCGCGACGCATGGGCGGCAGCATCATCAATGCCGATTCCATGCAGGTTTATGCGGACCTGCACGTGCTCTCGGCCCGCCCGACGCCGGACGAGATGGCCGAGGTCCCCCACCACCTCTTTGGGCATGTGGACGGGTCCGAGAATTATTCGGTCGGCCGCTGGCTGGCGGACGCAGTGCGGACGATGGATGAGGTGTGGGCGGCGGGCCGCCTGCCGATCCTCGCCGGGGGCACCGGGCTCTACTTCAAGGCGCTGACGCAAGGCCTGTCCGACATCCCCACCGTCGACCCGGCAGTCCGGGAGCGGGTGCGAGCGGGCGCCGAGGGTCTCGCCCCGGGCGACCTGCACGCGCAACTCGCCGCGCGCGATCCCGCCACGGCGGCACGCCTGCGCCCGACCGATCCACAGCGGATTCTGCGGGCTCTGGAAGTGTTTGAGGCCACGGGCCAGCCGCTCTCAAGCTTCCAGTCCGCCCGCCAGCCCCCTGCGCTTGCGGGGGGAAGTTGGCGGGGCTTTTTTGTCGAAGTTGACCGACCAACCCTGACCGCACGCATTGATGCGCGATTTTTAGGGATGATGGAGCATGGTGCGCTTGAGGAAGTGCGGGCTCTGGGGGCGCGGGGGCTCGACCCGGCGCTGCCCGTGATGCGCGCCCACGGGGTGCCTGGACTGCTGGCTCATTTGCGCGGTGAGAGCAGCCTTGAGGACGCGATTGCGCGCGGCCAGATGGACACGCGGCACTATGCCAAACGGCAGGTGACCTTCGTGCGCCACCAATTGCCGGCGTTTGTCTGGGGCTCTGCGGGCGACATACTTGCAGCCCTTTAAACGCCGCGCGTCAGTGACTGCCGAGGAAGAAGATCTGGGCCAGTGTCAGCACGATCTCGATAATGATGAGCAACACGACGGTGGCTTCAAGTCGTGTGGCGCGATCGGTGTCGAGCACGTCTGTGAGGGAACGGCCGGTCTCGACAATCACATCGAGCTTGCGTTGCAGCGCCTGCGCGCGCTCCTTCAATTCGTACTCGTCTTCGAGCCTTGCATAGAGACGCTCGAGGTCAGGCCGGTCCCATAGAATGTCGGGCTTTTCCTCGACCGCGACACGGCCGGAGACGCGGTGCTGGACGAGCAGCGCCTGGCCGATGAGCTTGAGCATGGAGCGCCGGTTCCAGGGCGCGCGACCCGT
>CAIZGQ010000870.1 GCA_903932565.1 uncultured Hyphomicrobiales bacterium | reverse complement strand
ATCACGCGCGACTTGCCTGGGTTCTGGCGTGGATCCTGGTCCGAAGTGCGCTCGGAGCTCAAGGGTCGATACCCGCGCCACCTCTGGCCCGAAGACCCGGCCCGCGCCCTGCCAACAACGCGGGCCAAGCCAAGAGGCACTTGAACCGCCAGTACTTCCCACACACCGTTCCCTGCGCTAAGTGGCAGGGCTAGAACCTGTTTAAGTGAAGCTTCAAACACCTTTGATAATGGCACTCGCATGCGTCGGCTGATCCTTGAAGAACCCGTATCGTCAGCGGCTCTATGGAGTCGGCGGCTGGGCATTTTCGGCTTGGCACTGGGTGGCATCTCCATCGGCCTGTCACGATTAGGCTCGCTCGATATTGCGTCCATTCTCGCCGTGTTTGGCGCTGCGATCCTGATGAGCCTTATCGCGCTCCTGTTAGCCGGCGCCGCCGCAGTCGTGATCTGGAAGACCGGGCGGCGCGGCACAGGCGCATTGATTTGTGGGGCCTTTCTGGCCTTCGTGCTGCTGGCTTGGCCGGGATATCTCACCGTGCAGGCCGTTCGGCTACCCATCATCAATGATGTGTCGACCGACCTTGTTGATCCGCCGACCTACTTCAATTCAGCCCGCGCTGACGCGGCCCGAAAGGGTGTGCGACATGAGACAATCCCGGCCGAGAGCCGCGATGCACAGCGCCGCGCCTACCCCGACGTGCAGCCCATCGTGCTCGATCTGGACGCTGACGAAGCCTGGGCGCTGGTGGGAAAAGCTGTCGAAAGCCGGGGCTGGACGATTGTTCAACAGCAGCCACCCGGTGGTCGTTCGGGCCTCGGCCATATCGACGCCTTCGACAAATCCCTGATCATGGGTTTTGCCGACGACGTGACGATCCGCCTGCGCCCCCTGGCAGGCCAGACGCGCATTGACGTGCGGTCTGCCTCCAGATGGGGCCGCCACGATTTTGGCAGCAACGCCCGGCGAATTCAGAGGTTCGCCCAGGAGCTGCAGGCACAACTCGACCAGCGCTAGCCAATGACCCGTTCAGGCTGACAGGCCGGTCCCGATTGGACAGGACACGCCGGTGCCACCAAGACCGCAATAACCAGCCGGATTTTTGGCCAGATATTGCTGGTGATAATCTTCCGCAAAGTAGAAGTGCGGGGCATCCTGAATTTCGGTCGTGATCGGCCCAAAACCACGCAGGGCCAAGGCGTCGGCATAGGCTTTCCGGCTCGCCTCTGCCTGCAGCTTCTGGGCGGCGCTGGTGACGTAAATCCCGGACCGATATTGTGTTCCCACGTCGTTGCCCTGCTGCATGCCCTGCGTGGGATCGTGGCTCTCCCAAAACGTTTTCAGCAACGCGTCGAAGCTGAGGATTTTCGGATCATAGGCCACCAGCACAACCTCGTTGTGGCCTGTGAGGCCCGAGCAGACTTCTTCGTAAGTTGGATTCGGCGTGTAGCCAGCTGCATAACCGACAGCCGTCACCCAAACACCCGACTTGATCTGCCAGAATTTGCGCTCTGCACCCCAGAAGCACCCAAGCCCGAAGATGACGGTTTCAATCCCGTCCGGATAGGGCGGCGCCAGCGCGCGACCGTTGACGAAATGCGTTTTCGCGGTGGGAATTGCCACGCTGCGGCCTGGCAGAGCCGTTGCCGCCGTCGGCAGTTCGGTCTTTTTGCGAAACAGGAACATGGCACCCTCAGTGGTTACAGATCAGAACTCTGATCCTTGGCGTCATATAAGGCCCATCAACGACATCGACGAGCGTCGGGCTAGCAAGGGCAAGTCACTTTTTTGTCAATATGGCGTGTGGAACTTATTCAGCGCGTCAGGTAGCCCACCGCAATTGTGCGGCTGCGGACAAGCCAGAGCAGAAGAACGCCGACCAGGGCAAGAAGCAAACTCGCCGGTATCAGAAGCAGATCCAGCAAAACGGGGTTCCAAAGCTTTGGATGCATGCGTTCCGCGGCCGCTTGTAGCGCCAGAAACTGTTTTGGCAGGGCCGAGGCGAACAAATCACCAAATGAAATCAACAACAAAGTCCCGGCAGCAATCGATCTGGTGCCATCAATGACAGCGGACGCGAACCCGCCCGCAATGAGCAGCACGCCAAGACACCTGACTAAAAACCGTATCATGCAGGGGCCCAGTGTGTAGAAGTCGCTTTGGTCTGCCGCGTTCGCAAACCCGACAACACTGTCTATGGTGTTTGCAAAGTTTTGTGAATAAGGCGCTTCACCTTGGTTCAACCCCCGGATCCAGAGCCCTCCAAGACGGTCACCGACACCGCTTCGTTTGAAGCCATAAAAGTACTGCCTGCTTCACTGACGTGGACAGATCTCGCGAGCCTGACGCCAGCCCGCGTGGCTCTGGGCCGCGCGGGCTCCGGGCTCAGAACGAACGCACTTCTCGCCTTTGCGCTGGATCATGCGCGCGCCCGGGACGCAATCCATGCGCCGTTTCGCATCGGTGACATCGAGCACGGACTACGCGGTCTCGGCCTGGCGGCTGTCTGTTTGCAGTCCCGAGCTGCAAGCCGTGATATCTATCTGAAACGTCCTGACCTTGGCCGCCGCGTGGCCGAGGGCGCGTTGCAGCGCATTCCGACACCAAACCAGCCGCTCGACGTCGCCATCGTGATTGCGGATGGCTTGTCAGCCACCGCCGTGCAAGCCCACGCGCTCGATGTGATTGCCGCCCTGCGACCGCGCCTGAATGGCATGGGCCTGACCTGCGCCCCAATCACCATCGTCACGAATGGCCGGGTGGCGATCGGCGACGAGATTGGGGCGTATTTAAAGACGCGCCTTGTCGTCGTTTTGATAGGCGAGCGTCCGGGCCTGTCCGCACCTGACAGTCTTGGCGCCTATGTCACCTTTGCACCGCAGATCGGGCGACGGGATTCGGAACGAAACTGCATTTCCAACATTCGCGCAGCAGGGTTGGCACCTGTGCAAGCTGCCGAGAAGATCAGCTGGCTGATTGGTGAAGCTTTGCGGCGCAGACTGACAGGCGTTGCGCTGAAAGATGAAAGCAGCAACGAACCTGTGCTAAGCATCACGCCACAGCAAGGCTGAGGAAAAAGTCATGAGCGGACAAGAACGGCCGACGCGGCCGATGCGGAGCGGTTACACGCAATTTGTGCCGATTTCCACACGCTGGATCGACAACGACGTCTACGGTCATATCAACAACGCCGTATATTATTCGTTCTTCGACACGGCCGTGAACCAGATGCTCGTTGAGGCCCACGTTCTCAACCCGATATCCGATAACATCGTCGGCCTGGTCGTCGACACGCGTTGCACCTATTTCGGTTCGGTCTCCTTTCCAGACTCGCTGGAAGTCGGTATTCGCGTCGAACATATCGGGCGCACATCCGTTCGTTACGACCTTGCGGTGTTTAAAGTCGGTGACGAGCTGGCCGACGCACGGGGCGCATTCACCCATGTCTATGTCTCGCGCGCCACGCAGACCCCGGTGCCGATTCCGCTTGATGTGATGGCCGTTTTGAAAAAGCTGCACACCTGAAATTTTCTAGTCGCGGTTTGCGCAAGGCATTGGTGCGGCTGTATGTTGCCTCATCAAGGTGCTTCTTGCGCACCCGGGGATGAAACATTCAGGAGTGTGGCGCATGA
Source organism: uncultured Hyphomicrobiales bacterium (assembly GCA_903932565.1). Classification (GTDB taxonomy): domain Bacteria; phylum Pseudomonadota; class Alphaproteobacteria; order Rhizobiales; family Beijerinckiaceae; genus Terripilifer. The sequence continues at coordinate 3,616 of CAIZGQ010000870.1, read as the reverse complement.
GCCATTCACATATCGATGCCGCGCAGGTTGGCGCCAATGTGGCCGACAGCGCAACGGCCGGGGCAACCGCCGATCCGGACCTGATTGCTGACCTCGCGCTCGCCAATCGCATTCTGTTTCAGGAGCGCGTGTTGGATGCGTTCGGTCATGTCAGTGTGCGCCACGATAAGCACCCGGATCACTTTCTTCTGGCCCGAAACATGGCGCCAGGGCTCGTCACAGACCACGATATTGTCGAGTTCGATCTCGATGGGAACGCCGTCAATGCCAATGGACGCTCGGTCTATCTGGAGCGCTTCATCCACGGCGAGATTTACCGGGCCCGTCCGGATGTCATGTCCATTGTACATTCGCATTCGCCAGCCGTTGTTCCCTTCGGACTGCTGCGTCACACGCCCTTTCGCGCCGTCTGCCACATGAGCGGATTCATCGGCATCTGCGCCCCCATTTTTGAAATCCGCACGATTGCAGGCGATTCCAGCGACCTCCTGATCACATCAAATGAACTGGGCGCAGGTCTCGCCAAAGCGCTGGGGGACCAGACAGTCGTGCTCATGCGTGGGCATGGCTCGACCGTCGTGGGCACGAGCCTGAAGCAGGCTGTCTTCCATGCGATCTATACGGAAGTGAACGCCAAATTGCAGGCGGAGGTCATGCGGCTTGGTGAATACACGCCGTTGTCAGAGGGCGAAACAAAGACCGCCCGCAAGACCATCGACACACAGGTCGACCGCGCCTGGAATCTTTGGAAACTGCGCGTCAAGGGTGAAGTCTGAGCATTTTTATATCTGCTGCGATCAGTGAAAATTCCGACCCCTTGGCAAAGCCTTCTGCACCACGCGCGGATCAGGACTTGTCGGGGTCGGCATAGCGCGCGGCAATGGATTGATGTTGCGCGGATGGCCTTTCTCCCGCACCTGCGGGCGGCGCACTTCATCAGCGCGCGCCAGACTCGAGACATCTGATCCATGATCGGACAGGACACTCAGCATTGGCGTCAAATCTTCCAGCGTCTCCGCAACCACATGAATGACGCCAGCCTCGTTCTGCAGCCATCCCGTGATGCGCACAAAACGGGCACCCAGCACGATGGCGCGCTGCGCTTCAAAAATCTTCGGCCAGACGATGATGTTGACGACGCCACTTTCATCTTCCAGCGTCATGAAGATGACGCCCTTGGCGGTACCCGGACGCTGGCGCACCAGCACAAGCCCCGCCACACTGACGCGCGGGTTGCGTCCATTGGAAGGTGGGAAATCCTCCAGCTCGGCACTGCGCAAAACTCGCTTGGCGGCCAACGCGTTGCGCACAAAGGCAACCGGATGCGCCTTCAGCGACAGCGAGAGATGGCGGTAATCCTCCACCACATGTTCGCCCAGCGGCATGGGCGGCAGATGCGCATCGGGCTCGATCACGCTGGAAACATGTGCCCGAAACAATGGCAGATCTTCCTTGTCACCAGCCCGGCCAAGACCTTTGATGGCCCATAGCGCGTCCCGCCGGTCAAGGCCCAGAGAGCGGAAGGCATCCGCCTCCGCCAAATGCGCCAGCACATTGGGTGAGAGCCCCGTGCGCAACCACACATCGCGAATGGAATCGTAGCCGCGCCCGCGCGTTTGGCAGAGATGCCGCATATCGTCTTCGCGCAGGCCCGTGATTTGCCGGAAGCCCAGACGCACCGCATGACGTGTCTGGATATGTGCGGCCTGGCTCACATGGCGCGGATGCAGGCGCGTGTCCTGTGGCGAATCTTGGTGTTCCAGCGTGCAGTCCCAATCGGACAGATTGACGTCGACATCTCGCATCTCGGTGCCATGCTCGCGCGCATCACGCACGATCTGCGAGGCCGCGTAAAATCCCATCGGCTGCGAATTGAGCAAGGCCGCGGCAAAGACATCCGGATACCGACACTTCATCCAGGCCGACGCGTAGACCAGCAGCGCAAAAGACGCCGCGTGACTTTCGGGAAATCCATACGTGCCAAAGCCCTCGATCTGCCGGAAGCAACGCGCGGCAAAATCGGCGTCATACCCCTTCGCCGTCATGCCCTTCACCATCTTATCCTGAAACGTATGGATGGTGCCCACACGCTTGAACGTCGCCATGGCACGGCGCAGGCGATCCGCCTCGCCCGGCGTGAAGCCTGCAGCGACGATGGCAATCTTCATGGCCTGTTCCTGAAACAGCGGAACCCCAAGTGTCTTGCCCAAAACAGCTTCAAGTTCTTCCGACGGATACGAGACTTTTTCCAGACCCTGACGACGGCGCAAATAGGGATGCACCATGTCGCCCTGAATGGGGCCGGGCCGGACAATCGCCACCTCAATGACGAGGTCGTAGAATTTGTTGGGCTTCAAACGCGGCAGCATGGACATCTGCGCGCGGCTTTCGATCTGGAACACGCCGATGGTGTCCGCGCGGGAAATCATCTCGTAGACGCAAGGCTCTTCAGCGGGAATCTGCGCGAGTGTCAGATGCTCCCCATAATGCGACCCAAGCATATCAAGGCCGCGGCGCAGGCAGCTGAGCATCCCAAGCGCCAGAACATCGATCTTCAGAATCCCAAGCGCATCGAGATCGTCCTTGTCCCATTCGATGGTGGTGCGATCCTGCATCGCAGCTGGTGCCACAGGCACAACCTCATCCAACCGTGAGCGGGTGATGACAAAGCCGCCCGTGTGCTGCGAAAGATGCCGCGGAAAGCCGTTGATCTCTTCGGCCAGATCAATCGCGCGTGCGAGATTGGGGTCGGTTGGATCGAGCCCGAGCTTGCGGATCTCCGCATCCTCAACGGTGCCCGATCGCCAGCCAAAGACAGTGCCGGACATGGCCGATACCATGTCTTCGGAAAACCCGAAAACCTTGCAGACCTCACGGATTGCAGACCGCGTGCGATAACTTGTGACACTCGCCGTCAGACCCGCATGCGCGCGGCCATAACGGCGATAGATATATTGCATGACCTCTTCGCGCCGCTCATGCTCGAAATCGACATCGATATCGGGCGGCTCGTTGCGCTCGGGCGAGATGAACCGCTCAAACAAAAGATCGTGGATGCTGGGGTCGACTTCGGTGATGCCAAGACAAAAACAAACGCAGGAATTGGCGGCCGAGCCGCGCCCCTGACACAGAATGCCCCGGTCACGGGCAAATTTCACGATGTCATGCACGGTCAAAAAATACGGCGCGTAATTCATCTGCTTCACAAGCGCCAACTCGTAATGGAGCGCCGCGGTCACCTTGTCGGGGATGCCCTGCGGATAGCGCAGCTCAGCGCCCTCAAATGCAAAAGCCTCCAGCGCCTCCTGCGGATTGGCAAATCCCGCCCGGGTTTCTTCGGGATATTCATAGCGCAGGTCGGTCAGGCGGAAGTGAATACCCTTCAGAAAGCGGGTCGTCTCGTCAATGGCATCCGGCAGATGAGCAAACAAGCGGGCCATTTCGTCCGCTGATTTGAGATGACGCTCGGCATTGAGGGCCGTGCGCAACCCTGCCGTCTCAAGCGTCACACCATCGCGAATACAGGCCAGCACGTCTGCCATGGGCCGACGCTCGGCCGCATGCATGAGCACATCATTGATGGCGACCAGCGGCAGGCCAGCCGCACGGGCAAGCT
>CAIZGQ010000869.1 GCA_903932565.1 uncultured Hyphomicrobiales bacterium | reverse complement strand
GGCTCGCGCGGCACGGCCAAGAGCTTCCATGGCTTTCAGTATGTCGCGCACGACATAAAGCGTGCCAAGGCCGCGGCACATGTTGAGATGGGCCTCGTCCACCACGGCGGCTGCGGCACCTTTTTCAAACGCGGTTTTCACAAAATTGTGGCCGTCCTGCACGTCGCCCTTGATGGCGATGTAGAGGTCGCCTTGCTGCAGTGTGCGCGTGTCGATGGAAATGCCCGACACGCCAGAGATCATGGCGCCATTGACCATCGCTTCAAGGGGCGCGACGAGACCAAGGCCCGTCCAGATCTGGCCGGATGTCGAAAGATAACCGTCGCCTGTGGGAAACATTGTGGGGCCGCTCATGTCTGCAGGTCCGTAAGGTTTGCCAGAGCGGCAGCAATGGCGTCGTGGTCGGAGAAGGGCAGCGTCTGCGCCCCGACGATCTGGCCGGTTTCGTGGCCCTTTCCGGCCACCACCAGCACATCGCCTGTCTTCAACATTTGGACGGCCGTTGCAATGGCCTCACCCCGGTCACCAATCTCCAGCGCACCGGGAGCTGCAGCTAGAATTGCGTGGCGTATTGCTGCCGGGTTTTCCGAGCGCGGATTGTCGTCGGTCACGATGGCGATATCGGAGAGGCGCGCCGCGATTTCGCCCATGATCGGTCGCTTGCCCGCATCCCGGTCCCCGCCGCAGCCAAATACAACGATCAAGCGGTTGGAGGCGAGGGGCCGCAAGGCAGCCAGCACTTTTTCCAGCGCATCGGGCTTGTGGGCGTAGTCCACGAAGACCGGGGCGCCATGCCTCTGGCCGACTTGTTCAAGCCGGCCGGGCGCGCCCTGCAGGCCCTCTAGTGCTGCAAATACGTCATCCGGCTTGTCGCCGGTTGCGATGGCAAGCCCGGCCGCCACAAGCGCGTTGGAGGCCATGAAACCACCCGCCAGCGGCAGGCGGAGCGTGGTGCGGCATCCATCATGCTCAAGCGTCAGAACGCTGGCTGCTGGCTCGCTCACGAGGTCCAGAAGCCGGATCGCGTCGCCCTTGCGCCCGGTGGTGTGAACCGCGAGCCCGCGCACCTTGCAGGCAGCAATCACTGTGTCGGCCACATCGCTATCCGCGTCGATCACGGCGGACTGGCCCGGAGACAGCAGCGTGTCGAACAGGCGGAGTTTCGCTTTCAGATAATCTTCCAGGGTCGGATGATAATCGAGATGATCGCGCGACAGATTTGTGAAGGCAGCCGCATTCAGCCGGACCCCATCGAGCCGCCGCTGATCAAGGCCATGGGACGAGGCCTCCATCGCCAGATGCGTGACGCCATCGCCAGCGATTTTGTCGAGCGTCTGGTGCAGCGTCACGGGGTCTGGCGTTGTCAGGCTGCCATAGGTGGCACCTGATGGCGACACGAGGCCTGTTGTGCCAAGGGCCGCAGCCTGGTGGTGCAAAGCGCGCCAGATCTGCCGTGTGAAGGCAGCAACTGAGGTTTTACCACTGGTGCCGGTCACTGCGACAATGGTTGCTGGCTGGCGCGGGAAGAACGCAGCCGCCGCATGCGCAAGCGCTGCACGCACATCGTCGACTTTGACAAAGAGCGCCCCAGAGAGAGGTTCTTTTGGGTTCGCTTCGCCAACGACCACGCTTGCCCCGGATGCAATCGCAGCAGGTGCAAAGGCAAGCCCATCCGATTTCATGCCGGGCACTGCGAAGAATGCAAAGCCGCTCTGGACTTTTCGACTATCCGCACTCAGGCCGCTGATGGAATGCGCCGCGTCCGCCGCGCTCAGCGCAGCATCCGGCAGCAATCGGCCAAGGGCAAGCGGCGTCGTCATCAGTGCGAGATGCTCCCGGTTGGCATCTGGTTGGCAAAGCCATAGCCCATGCGCGCAAGAATGGGGAACGGTTGCTGCGGCGGATCAAACCGTGGCGGCATGCCCAGCAGCGGCGACACGCGTTCGATGATCCGGCCTGTGACGTAACCTGAATTGTAAGCTGCCACGTGGGAGCCGTGATTTTCCGGCAAGCCCTGCGGCTCGTCCATCACGGTCAGGAACAGATATTTCGGCTTGTCGGAGGGTGCGATTGCGGTGAACGTCGTAAAAACAATGTCCTTGGCATAGCGCCCATTGATGACCTTGTCTGCGGTGCCAGTTTTCCCGCCCACAAAATAGCCCTTAATATCAACGGCCTTTGCAGATCCGACTTCCGCGTTGAGCCGCATGAGATAGCGCATGGCCTCGCTGGTTTCGGGCTTGATCACGCGCGGCGCATCTTTCTTTGCGTCGTCTTCGCCGCGTTTCAGGAAGGTGGGCGTGATCATATAACCGCCGTTGCTCAGCGCGCCGACCGCCATCATGGCTTGAAGCGGCGCGACGGCGAGGCCGTGGCCAAATGCGATGGTCATTGTGTTCAGTTCGCCCCAATTCTTGGGGACGATAGGCTCAGCACTTTCGGGCAATTCTGTGCGCATCCGGTCCAATTGCCCGGTTTTCCGCAGAAAAGCTTTGTGCGCCTCGACACCCATCATCAAGGCAATGCGTGCGGTGCCGATGTTGGACGAGTAGGTGAACACCTCTGGCACACTCAGCATGCGGTGCTGGGCATGAAAATCGTGGATCGTGAAGCGGCCGTAGTGCAGATTGTCGCGCGCATCGATGCGCGTGTTGAGATTGACGCGATTGGCGTCGAGCGCCATGGCAAGGGTCAACGCCTTGAAAGTCGAGCCCATCTCATAGACGCCGACGGTCATGCGATTGATGATCGAGGGATCGCGCGGGTCCATCTGATTGTTGGGATCAAAATCGGGCATGGACGCCATGGCGATGACCTCGCCGGTGTTCACATCCAGGATCGCAGCAGCACCGGCCTTGGCCCGGAACTTCTCGATACCTTTTGAAAGTTCGTCCCGCAGCGCATGGGTGGCTTTAAGATCCAGCGACAGGACAACGGGTTTCAAATCGTCGCTTTTCATCTGGATGCCAGCGCCATGCAGCGCAGCAAGGCCTTTACCGTCGATGTATTTTTCCATTCCCGCAATGCCGACGTTGTCGACGTTGGCAAAGCCGAGGACATGGGCCGCAATCGGCCCATTGGGATAAACTCGCTTGTTTTCGGGCAGGAAACCGATTCCGGGCAGGCCAAGCCGGAACACTTCTTCCTGTTCCTTGGGCGTGATGGCGCGCTTGACCCAGACAAAGCCCTTGCGCGAGCCGATGCGGGTGCGCAGGTCGCGCGCGTTCACATCGGGCAGAACGGCGGTCAGCAATTCCACCGCTTCATCCTTGTCGATGATGCGGCGTGGTTCGGCGAAGACCGAGACTGTTTTGACGTCGGTCGCCAGCACTTCGCCGTTACGATCAAGGATCGCCGGGCGCGCGGCACTCACCGCTTCAGAGGCAGCCGTGCGCAGGCTTTGCGGCGTTTCAGGCTTCAGACCGAGATAAATCAGCTTTCCGCAGATCACGAGATAGAGGCAGAAAAACGCTGCCACTACCTTGCGAATGCGGCCTGCACTTTTATCGATGCGCATCACGCCCAGCGAGCGCAACCCCCAAGGAATCCCAAAGCCACGGCGCTTTTTGAGCGATGGCGGCGCGTCGTCAAGGATGACGGGCTCGATCTCCGGCGGGAGGAGTGCGTGGTCTGGGGGAAGGTCGATATGCTGGTTCATGCCATCTCCCCTCAGTGTCCCAATGTTGCGGTTGGTGTTGCGGTGGGCGTGGGGGTCGGCGCGCTCATGACCCGGTCTTGCGGTGTCGCGGTGGGCGCTGCAAGGCCGAGCGCCTCCAGCTTGCGGCCGATGGTGTCGACGGGCGCGGCACGATCCGGCAGGTCGTTCAGCCGCACGATTTGCGACAAAGCCAGCGGCTGCAGATCGAGGTGTTTGTCCGCAAGCGCCTGGATGCGCTCGGGGCGGCTGAGATAAGCCCATTCGGCCCGCAGGCGGCCGATGGTGTCGTGTTCACGCTCAATGGCGCGGGTGGTTTTGCCGATCTGCGCGGAGAACAGCATCGTCTCATACTTGATCGAATAGGCATAAACCGCCGAGCCGACGAGAGCTCCGATGGCGAGCACGTTCAGATAACGCAGCATGTCAGCGTGTCCTCGCATCGCGTGAGGGCTGGGGACGGGTCGGCGGAGTTCTGGTTGGCAGGCTCGCCAGCGCGGCAACACCCGGGTCAACGCCAAGCGCCGGATTTGTCGTGCGGATGGCCATACGCAATTTTGCTGAGCGCGCCCGTGGATTGCGGGCAATTTCAATTTCGCCCGCGACGATGGGCTGCCCGCCGGGCACCTCAAATGTTGGCTGCGGCGGGATCGGTTCGCCCGGCAGCAACCGCGACTGGGCGCGGCCACGGCCCGAACGGAGGCTGAAAAACTGCTTCACAATGCGGTCTTCCAGCGAATGGAAGCTGACGATGGCAAGTCGTCCGCCGGGTTTTAGCATGGCCTCGGCGCTTGCCAACGCGCGTGCCAATTCCCCCAGTTCGTCATTCACAGCGATGCGCAGGGCCTGGAACGTGCGCGTTGCGGGATGAATCTCGGTGGGCTTGGAGGGTAGGATGCGCTCCAGCAAGCCCGCGAGCTGCCGCGTGGTGGTGAAGGGCGTCGTCTGCCGGTCGTGCACGATGGCGCGTGCAATGCGCCGCGACGCGCGCTCTTCGCCATAATGGTAGAGAATGTCGGCAATCTCTTCATCGCTGGCGAGATTGAGAATGTCGGCTGCGCTGCGGCCCGATTGCTCCATGCGCATGTCAAGCGGACCATCAAAGCGAAAAGAGAAGCCGCGCGCGGCTTCATCGATCTGCATGGAGGACACGCCGACATCCAGTGTGATGCCGTCAAAGCCTGCAAACCCATGCTGTTCGGCGATCTTGCCAAGATCACTGAAGCGCCCCTGCGCCAGGATCAAACGGCCATCCATCTCGTTTACAAGCGCTGCGCCATCGCGGATGGCGTTGGGGTCCCGGTCAATCGCCAGAACACGTGTGTCAGGCGTTGCCAGCAGGGCGCGTGTGTAGCCGCCCGCGCCAAAGGTGCCGTCAATGAAGAGGCTGCCGGGGGCGGGCCTCAGAGCTGCCAAAACCTCGTCGAGAAGCACGGGAATGTGCCGGGCCGGTTCGCCAGCGGCGAGAGTTTCGTCTCCGCCGCGGCCCGTCTTCATTCCCGTACTCCTCGCGGCTGCGGCGCAAGGGCCGCGGAATGGGTGCTGAGCTGTTTTCGTAAGTCGCGCACCCGGGCCTTGGCCTCGTCCAGATACACGCGAAAACGGCTTGGCTCCCAAATCTGAAACTTGTGTCCCAGACCCACAAAGGTCACCTCGTCCGAGATGCCCGCATAGGCCTTGACGCTGTCGGTCAGGATCACCCGGCCTTCCGCATCGACTTTCAAAATCTCGCTGGTGCCCAGAAGCGCCGTCGAGAACAAATCGCGCTCGTCCGAATGGGGCGAGAGCGTGTCGATCAGCGCATCGATCTCTCGCAGCAGCGCGTGGCCACCACAGTCGAGCGCCGGCGCATCCAGCGAGGGATGCACGTGAAGCCCTTCGTGCCCATCGCGCGCCAGAACCGACCGGAAGGACGCTGGAATCGACACGCGACCCTTGCTGTCCAGGCGATTGGTGAAGTGCGAAACAAAGCGATCCAACGCTGTGATCCCAAAAGCCAGGCGAGGTGACGACCCTGCCCAGCACGACGCGGTACGCATTCCCACGCGCAGGCGTGCGTTGACGTTCGGTCCTCAGGGCTGGAAGGCCAGAGACCGGGACGCGTCGGCACGAAACACCACGAGGAATGATTTGGGATACCATGGGATATTATGGGCGTCAATTTGAGTGAACTGCTCCGAAATGGGATTTCGGGCACTGGCGTCCATTAGCGGGTGGTTAGATTAATGAAGTGTTTCCGTAGCGGGTTGCCGTCCATTTTCAGTGACCCCAGTGACGCACAGGCCTCTTGAACTCACCCGCCACCTTGCCCATCTCTCAAAATCCGTATAAGCATATGTTTATATGTATCTGTTGGTTGAGGGATCATCGTGGCTGCACCCATCCGGGCCTCACTGGACACCATTCTTGCCGGGCTCGAGGCCTCGGGCGAGGTGACGCGCCTGCGCCTGCTCGCCCTGTTGGCGGATGCGGAGCTGACGGTGAGCGAGCTCGTCACCATTCTGGGCCAGTCTCAGCCGCGCATCTCGCGGCATCTGAAGCTCCTGACCGACGCGGGTCTGGCCGAGCGTCACCGCGAAGGTGCGTGGGCTTTCTTCCATCTGGCTGACCGCACGCCCGCGGCGGACCTTGCCCGCGACATCATTCGTCGCATCGACCCGGCTGATGCTGTGCTGTCGGGGGACCGCGCGCGGCTGGCCGAAGTGCGCCGCGCCCGATCCGAGCAGGCGGCCGCCTATTTTGCGGCGCAAGCAAAAGACTGGGACAAGCTGCGCTCGTTGCATGTGGCGGAGGAGACCGTTGAAGCGGCGATCCGCGACATCATCGGCGCGCATCATCTCCACGCTGTGCTCGATCTTGGCACCGGGACAGGACGCATGCTGGAACTCCTGGCACCCCTTGCCGACCGCGCGGTCGGCGTTGATTCAAGCCCCGCCATGCTCAATCTCGCGCGCACACGGCTGGAGCGCACCGGCCTGCGCAATGTGCAATTGCGCCAGGGCGACATCTATGCGCTGCCGATCGAGCGCAATTCCGTCGATCTCGCCGTCATGCATCAGGTGCTGCATTACCTCGACGATCCGGCCCGCGCGTTGCGCGAGGCGGCGCGGGTGCTCGCGCCCGGCGGACGACTCCTCGTCGTCGACTTCGCCCCGCATCAGGAGGAGGCGCTGCGCGACAAGCACGCCCACCGCCGCCTCGGTTTCTCCGACGCCGAAGTCGCCGGGCTCCTCGCCCAGGCGGGTCTCGAGACCGTCCTCCATCGCGAACTCGCGCCGGAAGTCCGGGAAGGCGCCAAGCTCACCGT
>CAIZGQ010000868.1 GCA_903932565.1 uncultured Hyphomicrobiales bacterium | reverse complement strand
TGGCCATCCTTTAAAATAGCTTCCGCAATCGTGAGTTGTTTGCGCACGGCAACCCCGTGACATGTGCGTTTTCGCACGAAGCGCGGCTGGCGCAGTCCCGAGATCGTTGCAACCCAGATGCTGTGAATAAGGTCCAAAGCATAGGTTGCGGTATCGGAGCGCTTCATATTTCCCCTTCTGCGACAGCCGTCGCTTCAAGAAGCAGCGGCAATGTCGCACAAATTCGACGAATTGGAGCTGCACGCATGGAAAAGTTCAAAGAAACGAAGCTCGTGCCCCTGTCGGCGTTCAAGAATGACGTAAAGCCAGTGACTGATTGGCCCAAGTGCGGTTCAAAGCCTGTGCTGGACGAGCATGACCAGATCGTTGAACGCAACATTGTCTACATCGTTGATGCAGACGCGCGCGCCAGCACTGAGCTTTCATCTGCATTGTCGGACTTGGATTGCGATATTGAGCAATTCTCTGACTGCGCCTCGTTTGTCGCTTATTATCGACCCGGGCGTTTCGGCTGTCTGATTGTTGATGCGTTACAACTGGCAGATCATGGTCTCGATCTGATCGGCAGCCTCAAAGAAGACGGCCAAAACCTGCACACAATTGTGATATCAGACGATCCCTCATCAGCGATGATCGTGCAAACGATGCGCGCTGGCGCGTTCGATTTCATTGAAAAGCAGCACCTGGACGACCGGCTTGCCCAGAGCATCCGGTCTGCCTTGATTGAACAGGCGCGACTCTCGCGCGTCATCGACCATCGCGCGAAGAACGTGGCGCGCCTGGCGACCCTGACGCCGCGTGAGCGCGAGATCATGGAACATGTTCTTGCCGGGCATCCGAGCAAAAATATCGCCTACGATATTGGAATCAGCCAGCGGACCGTCGAGAATCATCGCGCATCCATCAGCCGTAAACTTGAGACGAAAAATCTGTCCGCCTTGATTCACAAAGTGCTCTCGACCCGCTCTGAGACTGGTGTCCAGACGCCACCAGCAAGCAATCCTTAACCATCTCGATTTTGGATTGTCCGCATGACGGCCTAAGTAGTTTCCGTCATTGAAAATGCAGGCGCCGACCGAAGGCTGGCGCTTGTTTCGAAGGGGCAAAGATTTCGATTGCTTTGTTGGGCAAACGAGCCTAATTAAGACCATCGAAATTTGTTTGGACGGCCGTTTTCTACCGCACCTCGGTGCATGTGTTGAACCCCCACCCTTCGAAAATCGTATTGCACTGCCGCTCATTCGTGCGGCAGGGTTGAAATTTGCCACAAGGAGGGTTCGTTATGGCCACCGGCACAGTGAAATGGTTTAACTCCACCAAGGGCTTCGGATTCATTCAGCCTGATGACGGCGGAACAGATGTGTTCGTGCACATCTCCGCTGTTGAGCGCGCTGGAATGCGTGAGCTGACAGAAGGCCAGAAGATTGGCTTCGAGCTCATGCGCGACAAGAAGTCTGGCAAAATGGCAGCCGAGCAGCTTACAGCTGTTTGAGGCCACGTCGTCAGCGGCGACCATGAATGTACCGGCGCCACACTGACAGACGATACGGAAGGCCAGGCATCGCCTGGCCTTTTTGTTTTAAGATGCACGTCTGGTTCGAGTTGCACATCTGTTTCGAGTTGCAGGATTGCAAAAGATTTCGAAATACCAAGTCAGTGTTGGAACGTCTGTCGGCCTTGCGCGTTCTGAATTTTGTTGTGTGATGGCTGGTCATCATGTCTGCCGCCCCGATCAGCCGATAACATGGCCAGCCGGTCAGGTTCGATGGCGACTGGCATGGCACCGCACATGTTGACTTCACGTGGTGAGCGCATGTTTCGACATCGTTCCCTGCCTCGCGGCTGACATATGGTTGACGCTGCGATTTCAATTTAGTCCGACACCATTGGCCTCATCTGCCAAAACGCTTGGTCTTGGCATGCCTGTGTGACGAGCCGGAGCCCTTTGCGATGACAAGCCTGACGATCGACCACAAGACCACCTTCACCTTCAATGAGCCGGTGTCGTTTGGCGTGCATCGCATGATGCTGCGCCCGCGCGAAAGCCGTGAACTGCGGCTGATGCGGTTTGCGCTCTCGGTGAAGCCGTCAGCAACGCTGCGCTGGACCCATGATATTTTCGGCAATGCCATTGCGACGGCACAGGTCGAGGAGATGTCCGACCAACTGATCATCCACGCCAGCATGAAGCTCGACGTCAATTCTGCGGCCTGGCCGGTGTTTGATATTGCGGCTTCTGCTCTCGAATATCCATTTTTGTACTCAGAGGCGGAATGGCTCGATCTCGGCGCCCTGACGCAGCAGCAATATGCCGACCCAGAGGGGCGACTGGCAGCCTGGGCAGCAGCGTTCAAGATTGCCGAACGGACAGACACGCTGGCCTTTCTCAAGGACCTCAGCCTGGGCGTGGAGGCCGCTGTCACGTATCAGGTGCGCGAGGAAGAAGGCACGCAGTCACCACTCGAAACACTGGACCGCGGAATCGGATCCTGCCGTGACATGGCCGTGCTGTTTGCCGAGGCTGCGCGCAGCCTTGGCCTGGGCGCACGCATTGTCTCGGGCTATTTGTTTCGCCGCGGCCTCGACCCGGCCCTCATCACGGATGCGGGTTCAACCCATGCGTGGGCTGAGATCTTTATTCCAGGCGCTGGCTGGGTGACATTTGATCCGACCAACAGAAGCGTTGGGAATTTCAATCTTGTGCCGGTTGCCGTGGCGCGAACAATCGAGCAAATCATGCCCGTCACTGGCAGCTTTGTGGGTGCAACCAACGCGTTTCGATCCATGAATGTGGAAGTGTCCGTGGTGGAATAGCTGTGGCGCAACGCCAGGCGTTCGGCTGAGGACGTAGGACATCAGCCACGCACGCGTTGTGCCGATACGGCTGTCGGTTCTGTTTTTGACGTTTGCACCCACATTCGCGAAGACATGGATGATATCCTTCAGGTCAAGATCGTGACTGATGGGACGCACAAAAATCGAATGCAGAATTTTATACCAATGAGGGTTCACGTCGCCCCTCACCGGATTTGGCATTGCTGCTAAACCTCTCTCATCCGGCACCAAACGAGCTTTGAGCTTCATCGAAAAAGTTGCGCGGACGCGAGAGGCTGGACCTTGCCTTGGATCCAGCTGCCCGCATACTCTCCAGCTAAGGTTTTGATGATCGAAGGTGGGGGCGATGTCTGACGAACGAACATCCAACGTGGCTTCAATATCGCGCCGCGCAATGTTGGGAACAGCGGCAGCGCTGGTTGCAACACCCGTCATGGCAGAGACCTGCCAGATTGGCCCACCGGCGCACGCCAAGGGCCCCAACGTCTGGATGGATCTCGATCAGGTGGAGCTCGATGCTGCCTACGATCAATCGGCCTATGCGCCGCTGCAAAACCAGATTCAAAAACGCCTGACCTCCTGCAGTGACACGACGCGCGCGCGTCTGGGCTCTCCCAAGCGCCTGGCATATGGGCCGACCGCTGTTGAGACACTCGATCTTTATCCGGCGAAATCCGCCAATGCGCCGATCTTCATTTTCATTCACGGTGGCCGCTGGCTTCGCACGGAAGCCAAAGATTACGGCTATCCGGCTGATCTTTTCGTCAATGCCGGGGTGAATTACATTGCCCTCGATTTCATCCAGGTCGACAAGGCCAATGGCGATCTGCGGCCCATGGCGGATCAGGTGCGTCGTGCAATCGCATGGGTTTATAAAAACGCTGCCAGCTTTGGCGGCGACATTCGCCGCTTCTACATCGGGGGCCATTCATCCGGCGGCCATTTGTGCGGCGTGGCACTCGTCACAGATTGGCAGAAAGACTTCGGCCTTCCGGCCGACATGATCACCGGCGGCCTGCTGATGAGCGGGCTGTATGATCTTAAACCCGCGCGCCTCTCAGGCATCCGCAGCGCCTACATCAAGTTTGATGATGATATGGAAGAATCGCTGAGCTCGATCCGCCATCTCGGCGCCTTGCGCGCGCCGATCGTCGTGACATACGGAACTTACGAAACGCCGGAATTTCAGCGTCAAAGCCGGGATTTTGCAGCTGCCGTGAAGGCGGCAGGCAAACCTGTCGAACTGATCGAAGCGCCAAACTTCAACCACTTCGAGATGTGTGAAAGTCTCGGCAACCCTTATGGACCCAACGGCCTTGCTGCCCTGACATTGATGAAAAGGGCTTGAACCACCGTCGCATTTTGCAGCACCTCACGTGACGGACACATGACAGGGCAATCAACCTGCCGCGCCTAATCTTGCCAAGGCCCACCAAGAAGCCTAGTGACTCTCATCACAGCTTGCAGATGAGATTTTGGAGATTCAACGATGTCCCTGAGAATCAATTCGATCGCGCCCGATTTCACGGCAAAGACCACGCAAGGCCCAATTTCATTCCACGAATGGATCGGCGACAGCTGGGCAATTCTGTTTTCCCACCCCAAGGATTTCACGCCAGTCTGCACGACGGAGCTTGGCTACATGGCCGGGCTCAAGCCTGAGTTCGACAAGCGCAACACCAAGATTATCGGCCTCAGCGTTGATCCAGTTGAAAATCATGCAAAATGGGCCGTCGATATCGAAGAGACACAGGGCCACGCCGTCAATTACCCGATGATTGGCGATACGGACCTCAAGGTTGCGACGCTGTATGACATGCTGCCCGAGGGAGCTGGCACGACATCGGATGGCCGCACCGCAGCCGACAATGCGACCGTGCGTGCTGTGTTTATCATCGGGCCCGACAAGAAGATCAAGGCGATGCTTGTCTATCCAATGACAGCAGGCCGTAATTTTGATGAAGTGCTGCGTCTGTTGGATTCACTTCAGCTGAGCGCCCGCCATACGGTGGCAACGCCGGTGAATTGGCGTCCCGGTGATGATGTCATTATCCCGACCTCCATCACCGACGAACAGGCGAGCGCGAAATATCCGCAGGGTTACAAAACGCTAAAGCCGTATTTGCGCATGGTCTCTGAGCCAAAGGATTGATGCCGACCGCCGTTGCACACACCGTTTTCAGGTAAGTCGCGAAGTGCGAGTCCAACCGGGAGCTAAACAGCTTCGCACTCAAAGCAACACCGATTCATCAGCGCCATCAGCGGCGGATTTTTCAATGTCGGATCTTATCACAAGGCTCAACTTAAGATCATGATTTAAGTTTAACTTGCGGCTCCGCGCGCTTACCAAGGTCCTTCGCGCGCGGACAGCAGCTCCAAGATCTTTTTGTGCAGCACACGGGCGGTTTCCAACGGCGAGCCGTGCGAGACGCCATCAGCACGAAACACACTATAATGCTTGACCAAAACCTGGTCTCCGGAAATCCACTTCACGTGA
>CAIZGQ010000867.1 GCA_903932565.1 uncultured Hyphomicrobiales bacterium | reverse complement strand
TTGCTGTATCCCGACACGGATAAATACGTCATCAACTCAGATGATCGTTACATTTTACATATCAGCTATTCCGTTATCGTTTGACCATAAGTTCCCCACCTGTCCCGAGCATCGCCCCGTGCTCAGGTCAGTCAAGGACGCTTCGCGCCGCAAGCGCGGTGGCCTACGGCCATCCCTGACAGCCCTTGCGCGCGAGGCGATTTGGGTTGCAGGTCGGCTCCGAGGAATGGTCTTTTCGGTCTCTCCAATGAATATCTATTGGGGGCAGTTTGTCATGCGAATGCGTCGTCATCGCGTATTCTTGCGTTTGCGATAACGATCATCTTGCGCATCACGGCAGTTAGCGCGACCAACTTCTTTTTACCGCTTTCGATCAGCCGGTCATAGAACGCGCGGAGGATTGGATTGTGTTTGGCGGCCACCATCGCTGCCATGAACAGGACGCGCTTTACCTCTGGCCTGCCGCCCTTGGTGCGGCGATAGCCGTCATGTCCACCGCTTTGTTTTGGGTGGGGCGCAAGCCCCGCCAACGCTGCCGCCTGTTTGCGGTCGAGCGTGCCGAGCTCTGGCATCAAAGCCAACAGGGCGGCGGTGGTTTGCGGTCCGATCCCTTTGATGGTGCGCAGTGCGGCCGCGGCGCGGGTGAGCGGTTGGCTGTTTCGGATCAACGTCTCGATCGCTGCATCGAGGGTTTTGATCTGCGCGTTGAGGCAAGTCATGACTTTCTTGATGCAGCCTTGAACAATTTCGGCCCCAGGTGCCGCCATGCGGTTGGCGTAGGCCACGCGTTCGGCCATCAGATCGGCCCTGGTCAGAACCATTGTTTGCAACATTTTGCGTTCCGGCACCGGGGCCTGCCAAAGCGCGAGGATAGTCTGCCGCTCGGCACCGTAACGGGCTAGGGCGCGGGCATCGATGGCGTCGGACTTGCCAAGGATGCCGAACGAGCGGATGAACGCTTTGACCTTTCGGGCGTCCGCCCGGTGCGCGGCGATGCCGGCCTCGATTAATGCATGGAGCAAGGCAGCCTCGTAGCCGCCGGTTGCCTCGCAAACCGCCAGGCAGTTGGCGTCGAGGGAGACGGCAAGCTTGGCGAGATCGCCTGGCTGATTGGCGATGGTCGTGATCAGGCCAGTGAGGCTATCAAACACAACGATGCTTGCCTTGCCAACGTCGCAGCCGATGAAGCGGGAAAAAATCTTGGTCTGGTTGGTCATAACAGTTTAACCTTGTGGAGCTTGGGATTGTCTGCGGGCGTTCGTCGGGTGGACGGAGAGGCCCCTTCAACTCTTCAAGCGTTGCAGGGAAAGCGGCTGACGACCTAAATGACGGCGGGCGTTAAGCCCTATCGCGAGACGGTCGGTCAGTCGCGCCCCGGGCCGGGTTGCAAGCGGCCCGGGGCAGCCCGCCGAAGCGGGATGGCGGAGTATATAGCCGATTGTAGAGAGACAATCGCGAGGCCCCGCTTGGGCCGTGGCGATCCAGAGGAACCGCACCAAACTCAGGAGCGCTTCTTCCGGATCGGCCCGGCTACGCCTCGGGAT
>CAIZGQ010000866.1 GCA_903932565.1 uncultured Hyphomicrobiales bacterium | reverse complement strand
TTGATGTGCTGGATCGGGTCCATCTGCACGGCGATGGACAGACTTCTGGACACGCTCATTGGGACACGCTCATTGGGCACAGGCTCATCTGGACTGGTGGAAGACCTGCGAGCTCATCAGCTCACAGGATGATAACCACAGTCTATCGTGCCAGAGGGCGCAGGGAAAGGAAGCAGCGTGGCGCTTCCTTCCCCATTTTTGTTACGGCTTGGCGAAAACCACCTGCCGAACGTCAATGGTGCCAACGCGGAACCCGGCCTCGCAATAAGCAAGGTAATATTCCCACAAGCGGCGGAAGCGTTCGTCAAACCCAAGCTCTGTCAGCTTGGGCCATGCGTTGAGGAAGCTGACGCGCCATTCCGCCAATGTGCGGGCATAGTCGAGGCCGAACGCGCGTTCGCCAGTCGGCTTCAGGCCATGCTGGATGCCAAGGTCACGCAGGATGGTGTTGGTCGGCAGCATGCCGCCGGGGAAAATGTAGCGACGGATGAAGTCCATCTCGCGGCGATAATTCGAGAACAAGCCTTCATCAATGGTGATGACTTGCAGGCCAGCCTTGCCGCCCGCGTTCAGCCGGTCATGCAGCTGGCGGAAGTAGGTTGGCCAGTAACTCTCACCAACAGCCTCGAACATCTCGATCGACGCGATGCGATCATAGGTGCCGGTCTCGTCACGATAATCCTGATATTTGATCTCGACCTTTTCGTTCAGGCCAGCTTCAAACATGCGCTTTTGTGCAAAGTCGAACTGCTCACGCGAGATCGTGAGGCCCGTGACGTGGCAATCGAAGTCGCGCGCTGCAACTTCCGCAAAGCCGCCCCAGCCACAACCGATTTCCAGAACGCTCTTGCCGGATTCCAGACCCATGTCGCGCGCCAACGCACGATACTTTTCGGTCTGCGCTTCCGTCAGCGTTTTGGTTTTGTCGTTGTAGAGTGCTGACGAATAGGTCATCGAGGGATCGAGCCACGCCGAATAGAACGCGTTGCCCAGATCATAATGCGCATGAATGTTGCGCTTGGCACCGGACTTCGTATTGGCGCGCAGCCAGTGGCGAACCATCTGCAAAAAGCGCAAGACGGGCTTGCCCTCCATGAGCTTTGCCATCACATGCTGGTTTGAGCAGAACAGTTCAAGAAACCCAACAAGATTGGGCGTATCCCACTCGCCGTGGAAATAGGCCTCGGCGATGCCGACATCGCCGCCATCCACAAGACGTCGCGCAAAGCGAAGATCGCGCACATACATCTCGGCGCCGGGTCCGGTGTTGTCATTGTCAACGCGCATCACCTTGCCGTCGGGCATGTGTACGTCGAGCCGGCCGCGGCGCAAATGCGCTGCGAGCTCCAGTGCCTTGCGCACGGGCAGCGGATAGGCGTGCGCTGTTTCAGGCAGCGACGCGGGAGTCAGCGGAAAGATGCTGTTTGGCATGGTGGGGTTGAGAGCGCCCATGGTCAGGTCCGTCATGATGTGTGCGTTACTTTTCGGGTGAGGGGCCAACGCGGATCAGCTGGTGGACGAATAAAACTCGCAGGCTCTGGTGGAAGTGGTCGCGGTTTGAGCCGCAGACCTTTGATGGCAAGCCGCAAGGCTTCCCAATGGATGGCTGCAACAATCTTTAATGTCAGCAGCGGGAGTTTGAAAAACGCCTTGAGAAGCGAGGGCGTCGTGAAGGGCACGCGACGTCCAGCGAATGTCGCAGCCAGGATCGGTCCTTCCGCGTCACTTTCCAGAATGCGAACCGACAGCTTGTCGCCGGGCGGCAACAGGCGGAACCGGTAGCGCATGTCCATGTCCATGAAGGGCGAGACATAAAACAGCTTGTCGCGTTCCTGCCGAATACCGGCAGCGCTTGCCTCTTCATCCGCCACAATAGGCGCAACATAGGAATGCGCCTGACCGAATGTGTTGTG
>CAIZGQ010000865.1 GCA_903932565.1 uncultured Hyphomicrobiales bacterium | reverse complement strand
TGCGGTCGCGCATTCTTCATCTGCGACTTAATTCAGTCGCGGAACTGGAGCTGAACGATGAAAAACTTTTCGAAGTTGATCTTTGCGGTGTCCATGGGGTTGGTGCCCCTGGCGGCGAATGCAATGCCTCTAGGCCTCGTCAACGACGGCGCGATGCCAGCCTATAGCCTCGTTGCGCAAGGATGCGGCCCCGGAGGTCATCGTGGCCCTTATGGTGGCTGTCGCCCGCTGTTTAACTGCCCGCGCGGGTTCCACACCGGCCCTTACGGTGTGCATTGCGTTCGCAACCGTCGCTTTTATTGATCAGCGTTCGACACACGAGCAGAAATGGCTCTTGAAGGCTGCCTGACAAAGCCGTGGGTTGGGCGTTCGGTCTGGTTTAACTTTCGACCGTCGTCCGGCCTGTAGCAGCGGGACTGTTTCAAGAGGGGCGAGCAAGATCGGCGTCGGTCTCGCCGTATTTGAGCCAGCGACGCACATATTGGCCGCGCGCTCAGGCGTGCGCGGCCTTTGTCGGTACTGGTGCGGATTGATCGTTCCGCATGTGTCGGCCGCCGAGCCCCAAACGATTTTTGTGTCGATGTGGCCGCCCACGTTTGAACGAAGCTGAGGGATTGTTGGCAGGCGTTGATGATCTTTATGACGATGGCAGTGAACGCACCAGAAACGTCATCCTTGGTGGAAAAAACGCTGACGCCATCTCGCCAGGGAAATCAAACGATCAGATGTGATGGATCAATCGACCCGTTTCAGTTCTCTCCTGCCAGCCTAATCGTGCAAGTTCGGGGTCCAAATGCTCCTCTTGCGGCCAGCCGATGCAGAGATAAGCGATGAATTTATGGGAGTCGGGAGCCCCAAGCTCCTTGGCAAGTCTGGTCGGGTCCAAGATTGACACCCAGCCGACACCCAGGCCTCTGCTGCGGGCTGCAAGCCAAAGGATTGAGATCATCGTCACGACGGAATAGTCGAGCGCCTCTGGCATCGTGCGTGAACCCAGATGATGTCCTTGCGATGTGTTGCGGGCGCAAAAGATCGCAAATTGTGTGGGTGCTGCGTCAAGGCCTTCGAGCTTCAGACGAGCATAGGCCCCAGCTCGGTCAGACGCTTGCGCTGCCAGCGCATCGGCATTGCAATCAAGAAAGTTTTGTTTCACGGCCGCGCGTTTTGCAGCAGATCCGACGGAGATAAAGCGCCAAGGTTGGCTGTTGCCAACGGACGGTGAGAGTTGAGCAAGTTCCAGAATAGACGTGATCAAGTCTCCCGGGATCGGCTCACGTTTAAATCTCCGCACATCCCGACGCCAACGCACAAGCGCTTCGAAGCCAGTGAGGAAATTCTCGTCAAAAAGGGGAGGCGCGGTCATGGCGTTACTCAACGAATTCACAGACTGCCGATTTCAAAGACAACCCTCCACAACGCCTTCATAAGTCCTGACGTCGCCGATACGCGTCACGTCCGGTCTATCAAATTGCCGCACGACCATTCTCGCGCTCTTTCACGAAATCAATGAAGGCCCTCAGCTGGGCGGGGACAAGCCGACGTCCGGGATAATAGAGAAACGGGCCCGGAAACGACAGCCACCAAGGCTCCAGAACGGGCTCAAGTGAGCCAGCCAGAAAATGTGGGCGCAGCCAGTCCTCGAAAAGATAAATGATGCCGACGTCTGCGAGGGCGGCTTCGACGGCAAGGTCCGTTGCCCCGCCAGGGCTCACGATCAGCGGTCCACCCGGGTCAATCTGCACCGCCTCACCATCCCGCTCGAATTCCCATGTGGTCATCGCGCCACTGGGGAAACGGCCACGCAGGCACGCATGATTGAGGAGGTCCCGAGGGTGCTGCGGGCGGCCCTTGCGTTCGAGATAGGTGCGCGATGCCGCGGCGGCAAAACGCTGGACGCGCGGCCCGATGGGCACGGCAATCATGTCCTGCTCCAGCCGCTCGCCATAACGGATGCCGGCATCACAGCCCGCGGCCAGGACGTCCACAAAGCCTTCCTCCGTGATGACGTCCAGCCGGATGCCCGGATATGCCGCGAGAAAGTCGGGGACAATGGCAGGCAGTACGAGCCGTGCCGCGCTGGTAGGCACATTGAGCCGGAGGGTTCCCGAAGGCTCATCGCCCTTGGCCAAAACACTTTCGAGTGCGGCAGCAACCTCCCCAAGCGCAGGGGTGAGGCGCTCCAAAAGACGTGCGCCCGCTTGTGTCGGGGCAATCGAACGCGTGGTGCGGTTGAGGAGCCGGACGCCAAGCCGTGTCTCCAGCCGTCTGACGGCTTCGCTGAGGCTTGAAGCTGAGACATTGCCTTGCCGGGCCGC
>CAIZGQ010000864.1 GCA_903932565.1 uncultured Hyphomicrobiales bacterium | reverse complement strand
GTATTCGGCCTGACGGCGTCGATGAGGATGTCGCCCTCGAAGACGTCACGGTGGGGGATCAGCTTCGCGTGCGTCCGGGTGAAAAGATCCCCGTGGATGGCTCGCTTGTTGAAGGTCGCAGCGCAGTGGATGAATCCATGGTCACGGGCGAATCTATGCCTGTGACAAAGTCTGCAGGCGATCACGTCATTGGTGGCACGATGAACCAGTCTGGTGGGTTCGTGATGCGTGCCGACAGGATTGGTCACGACACAATGCTCTCGCAGATCGTGCAGATGGTGGCCAGTGCGCAGCGCAGCCGTGCGCCCATCCAGCGGCTGGCGGATCAAGTGTCAGGCTGGTTTGTGCCGCTGGTGATCCTTGCGGCGGCGTTGGCTTTTGTGGCGTGGTCTGTTTTCGGTCCTGAGCCACGGTTCAGTTTTGGCCTTGTGGCAGCTGTGTCTGTTTTGATCATCGCGTGCCCGTGTGCGTTGGGATTGGCGACGCCCATGGCGATCATGGTCGGCATTGGTCGCGGTGCAGCAGCGGGGATTTTGATCAAAAACGCCGAATCGCTGGAGCGGATGGAAAAAGTTGACACGCTTGTGGTCGACAAAACCGGCACGCTGACGGAAGGCAAGCCGCGCGTCACAAGCGTCATGGCGCTCAATGGACTTTCCGAAGATAAGCTTTTGCAATTGGCTGCGAGTCTGGAGCGCTCGAGCGAGCATCCACTGGCATCCGCAATCGTTGCTGCTGCAAAAGAGCGAAGTCTGGAACTTCTGGCCGTTGATGACTTCAGCGCGCCGGTTGGCAAGGGCGTCACTGGAAACGTGGATGGAAAAGCGGTCGCGATCGGAAGGCAAAGTTTCCTCCAAGAGTTGGGCGTTGAAACGTTATCTCTGCAAACCCAAGCGGACGCCCTGCGCAAGGATGGTGCAACAGCTGTGTTTATTGCGTTGGATAAGCAGGCCTCTGGATTGCTGGGCATTTCCGACCCGCTGAAAGCGACAAGCCTCCGTGCCGTGCGAGCTCTGCAAGATGAGGGCGTGCGCATTGTGATGCTGACCGGGGACAATCGCACCACTGCAAACGCGATCGCCATCAGGCTTGGCATTACCGAGATTGAAGCGGAAGTTTTGCCGCAGGATAAGAGCAGCATTGTTGAAAAACTGCGTCAGGACGGGCGTATTGTTGCCATGGCGGGCGATGGCGTGAATGATGCGCCGGCCTTGGCTGCAGCGGACGTGGGGATTGCCATGGGCACCGGCACGGACATCGCAATCCAGAGTGCGGGCGTGACATTGTTGCGCGGTGATCTTCTAGGCATTGCGCACGCACGGCAATTGTCGCACGCGACCATGCAGAACATCAGGCAAAACCTGTTCTTCGCGTTTTTCTACAATGCCGTCGGCGTGCCGATTGCGGCGGGTGTTCTCTACCCGATCTTTGGCCTGCTTCTATCGCCGATCATTGCCGCGGCAGCGATGTCGTTATCGTCGGTCAGTGTCATTGGCAATTCGTTGCGGCTGCGCGCCGTGAAACTGGATGCGGATTGAAATGCATTAGTCTGGATATATCTAAGTTGCCAAGTCGCGATCCAGGTGGCGATCATGGACACGAATTTCAGAGGAGTCGAGGATGACGTTGAAGATTGCTGTGTTGGCTGGTCTTGTGGCTGCAACTCCCATCTCTGGTTTTGCCGAAGACATGCACAACATGCACGATATGAAAGGCATGGAGCACAAACCGGCCGGGGGGTCGGCAGGATCTGCCGGAGCCATGGACAAAGCCAACATGGCAGCCATGGACAAGATGATGCAGGACATGCCGAAATCAGGCAGCGGCGATGCTGACAAGGATTTCATTACAATGATGATCCCGCATCACCAGGGCGCCATCGATATGGCAAAGGTTGAACTTCAGTACGGGACGAACCCGGCCATGAAGAAACTTGCAAAGGCAATCATCGTTGCGCAGGAAAAAGAGATCGCGGAGATGAAGGCAGCGCTCGCGAAACTGCCGAAGTGAGGGGAGTGGCGCCGCCCGGTATCGCGACAGGAGGGCTGCTGTCTCTTCAGCGCCATCACTTAGTTTGGATGCTGCGCGGTGGCAGTTTATTGGCGGAGGGAGCGGGATTCGAACCCGCGATACGGTTTCCCGTATACACACTTTCCAGGCGTGCGCCTTCAACCACTCGGCCACCCCTCCGTCAGCGCGCTTAAGGCGCACGCAAAGCCTTTTTGAGAGACGGTCGCCGGTCGGCGACCTGTGCGCCTTCAACCACTCGGCCACCCCTCCGTCAGCGCGCTTGAGGCGCACGCAAAGCCTTTTTGAGGGACGGT
>CAIZGQ010000863.1 GCA_903932565.1 uncultured Hyphomicrobiales bacterium | reverse complement strand
GTTGGCTCGAAATGGATTGTGCCGCAAAATCTGTATTCGCCAATCCGACAGGTCGCAGTGGTGCTGCAAAAAGGCGTCGGCAACGATGCGGTGCGCGACTTCATGCTTTTCCTCAAAGGGCCGCAGGCCCGGGCGATCATGGAAAAATACGGTTATTTCACAGAGTAGAACCCCTGACGCGACAGCAGGCTGCCGCGCTGCTGCTGCCCGTCGTGTGCCCCATCATTCAAGACGGGATCCACTTCGAACGCCGGCGTGAAGCCATGTCTGTGGATCATACAAGCGAGCACGTCAGCATTCACGTCCCATATCCCAACGGCGATTGTGCGAGTTGATGTTGTTGCGTCTGCAATCACATCTGGTACCCAGCCCGCACGTCGATAAATCTGCAGCATGCTTTTGTCGAAGACACCCGTGATCTGTCGAATCCCTGCGGTCTGTGCGAGCAAACAGCCCGCCATCATCAAGTCGGCAGTGACGTTGCAGACACGCAAACTTGTCCGCTGCGTGCATTGGCGAGGCGCAACGACAAAACGCGAACACTCCCAAATGTGCGGGCTTTGAATTTTGATATTCAGGCCGAGATGGGTGGCCAGCGCGGCAGACAAAAGTGTTGGGCCGGTGGTTGGCAGGAATCGGAGGCTGCCAAAAAGCTGGCCTCTTTCGACACTCAAGACATAAAGCGGATCCAGACCATCAAGGTCATCGATTTCCCAATTATCGCGAACGGTGACGTCCCATTTGAGGCGATCCGCCAACACGTCGTTCGCATTCGGAACATGGCATCTGCGTCAACCGCATGAAGGTGGCGATCGCGGCCGTTGAAAAATTTGATCATGAAAATTTGGGTCCCGTGACATTTAACGGGGACAGATTTGCAGCTGCTAAGTGCGGGCTACAACCATGACGAATGGTATTTCGGTCGCAGTGGCGTGCCAGTATTCTCGAAGCTCGGGGAATTTTTAGCGACCCCGCAATCTGAAATTCGTCTTCCATCCTGAAAGGAATAGCGCCGGTTTCCAGAATTTGAAAACCGACGGTGTGTCACTGGTTCAAATTCGAGAGAGATGGAGTGTCGAAGGCGCAAACAACTCGTCAACGGAGACAAGTCGTTTCGACAAGCCCTGCCGATGATGGTATCCGAGAAATTTTTCGAGGACCATTCGGTTTTCCGGAACGCCGTAGGGCCAGAAATCGGTCCCCATCAGTTGAACAGTCTGTGCAAATTCCGCAACTGACCACGGCAATGTCGAAAAAAGATGGCCAATTTGATTGAGTTCGTACATCACATGAGTCTTCGATTCCATGAAAGCCTTGAGCAGATTCACAGCAACCCATGGATGCTTCTCGAAAATGGTGCGGCGTATACCGATGATGTGCATGATCGGAAAGATTTTCGTGCGGCGAAAATAATCCTGCTCTGTGGATTTAAAGTCGGGAAACATGCGATCCACATTTGGTGCGCCACGGAGGTAACACGAAGGCGCGCGCGCACTTATCAGGGCGTCGATCTCGCCACGCTCAAGCATATCAGACAGCGAACGATCACTTGGCACAGGCTTGAGATCGATGGTTGGCGGCAAATCCATCTTGGCGCGTTCCTCTCGACCGGGGTCTTCCAAGCCACCCTGACGCCAGTGTACATCCTCGACCTTGACACCATACTCGTCTTCCAAAATTCCTCTGATCCAGACGGACGCCGTGATTTGATACTCGGGTAACCCAATTGTCAGACCCGAGAGCTTCGAAGGGTGATCGATGCCACGATCTGTCCGGATGTAAATGCCAGAGTGGCGGAATAGGCGCGAGACGAAGGCGGGTATGCCGACATAGGGCGCCTCACCGCGTGACGTCAGCATCGTAAAGCTGCTCAGCGACAATTCGCTAATGTCGAATTCCTGTGTCTGGA
Organism: uncultured Hyphomicrobiales bacterium; assembly: GCA_903932565.1. Taxonomy (GTDB): domain Bacteria; phylum Pseudomonadota; class Alphaproteobacteria; order Rhizobiales; family Beijerinckiaceae; genus Terripilifer. The sequence continues at coordinate 420 of CAIZGQ010000863.1, read as the reverse complement.
AGGCGCGGTGAAACGCCTCTTCTGGCTCGACAGGTGTCGAGATAAGGTTCACCCCGTCGACGCGTGCGCGCCCGTCAAAGAGTGCGTGGCAACGGTCGTAATCGCAGCACGCCATGCTCAGGGTCAAACGGTCTGTCGTCATTGTGTTCTCCAGACAAGATTTCGAAGACATTCATGGCATTTCTGCCAAATACTAAAATTTTTTGTATTCGTTTATTGAGTGGCGCTGCGATGAGCCGTCGATGCCTTGGAGGCTTCGCGTCGCTGATTTAAGAGTTCAAACAAACGCGAAGGCCGGATGGGTGTTTCTTCGATCTTGATGCCGGTTTCCCGAAGTGCGTCTTCCACAGCCGAGATGATGGCTGGTGCCGCTGGCACGGTTCCGGCCTCACCAATCCCTTTGACGCCGAGTGGATTCTT
>CAIZGQ010000862.1 GCA_903932565.1 uncultured Hyphomicrobiales bacterium | reverse complement strand
GATTAGTTCCGCCTCTTGCTGGATAGATAATAGCTATGGTTCTTAAAAAACTGAATTTTGGTTCACATGAGTTCTCGATCGATCCGCGGCGGGAATACATCCGGATTCCGGACAGCCTTTCGCATCTGTCAGATGACGAAAAGGTTCGCACACTTGAAGATCTGCGCCAGAATCTGGCCGATCTGCTCGAGGCCGCAGCTGCAGCCCATATCCGGGACAGCCTGGCCTTCGAATTCCACCAGGAAAATGCAGCCTGATTACGTTGCTATCAAGCTAGCTCGGCAACCTTGCACCGGGCTCTCCTTGTAAAGCCCTCGGTTCGTTCTGAGACGTTTCGTGTCGCTGGCCCGCTGATCCCTCAGCACCCCTAAGAGCCCACGGTTCACGGCCTCTTTAAAAGATCGATGATCCCCTGGGCCGCCTCGCGGGGTGTGTTCTTTTCCTCATCCCGGTCCACGAGCAGGTTTGCCTGCCGCATGGCATCGGCATGGATCCGGTCGATGAGCGGACGCAAAGCATGTTCCAGTATCGCATCCCCCGCACGTCGGGGCGCGACGAGCATCAGCGCATCATAAAGTGGCAGGGCCCCGCGCGGGTCTGCCAGAACGATCAGATCGTTCGCCGCAATGCGTCCATCGCTCGTAAATCCGGAAATGACGTCAACATCGTCCTGCGCCAGAGCCCGATACATGAAGGTTGGATCGTAAGAGACGAGGCGGCGAAAGTTCAGGCCGTAACCGGTGCGCAAACTCTCCCATTCCGGCCGGTGCAGAAATTCGAGGTCCGACCCCAAGGCCAGCTCACTCGCATGAGCAGCGAGATCCTGCAGGCTCGTGATGCCGAGTGCTTTGGCTCGCGTCTTTTTCATCATCAGGCCATAGGCGTTTTCAAATCCCAGCGTGCCCAGCAGCCGCACGCCAAAGCGCGATTTCAACGCCGCGCCCAATTGGCTCAGCATCTCGGCGCGTGGCGGATGGTCCGTGCGCTCCAGAACATTCGCCCACAGCGTGCCGGAATAATCGACATAAACGTCGATATCGTTTGCGCTGAGCGCCCGGAATGCGATGGCCGATCCCAGCCCGTCCCGCATGGTGGTTTTCGCGCCCGCCTGTTTCAGCCGGTCCGCAATCACTTCGGCCAGGATGAACTGCTCGGCAAAATTCTTCGCGCCGATCACATAGGGCTTGTCAGCGACCCCTGTGCCAGACTGGTGCCGCGCGGCAACGACCGTGCCCGCCGCGCATGCCACGCCAATGCAAATAATCGCCAGACCAAACCCGGTTTGCATCGGCCGACGCTGCGCAAGCCCCGCCTCGGTCAGGCCTAAACAGATGTCCGTCAAAAGCGCCAGTCCGGCAGATGCCGCGCAGCCAAAAAGCACGTAAAGCCAGTTTTCGAGCTGCAGACCGGAGAAGATGTAATTGCCCAGACTTGTTTGCCCGACGGGCGTGGCGAGCGTGGCAGCGCCAATTGTCCAGACGGCCGACGTGCGGATGCCCGCCATGAAGACCGGGGCGGCCAGGGGCAGTTCGACCTGCCAGAACATCTGGCCGCGTGTCATGCCGACACCCTTGGCCGCCTCGATCACGGCGGGATCAACCGACAGCAGTCCCGTGACGCCGTTGCGCAAGATCGGCAGCACGGCATAGAGCGTCAGCGCCAACACGGCCGGCAGAAAGCCCAATGCCGGAAGGCTCAATCCGATGGCTGGTTTGAGCACATTCGAGAGTGCCAGCAGTAGCGGATAAAACAGCGCGAGCAGGGCGAGGCCCGGAATCGTCTGGATCAGGCTTGCCGCCAGAAGCAAAGGTCCGCGCCAGCGTACATGCTGCGCACAGACAATCGCCAAAGGTCCGCCAATCAACACACCAAACAGGAGTGCTGTGGCCGACAGGATGACGTGCTGCGAGAGATAGTCCGGCAGAAGATCTAAGGCTGACCAAAAGGAAGACATGCAAAAGCATGCCGTGCTTCACGACGCCTTGGCAAGCGGTGCAGGGGCCGTTGAACTGGTCGTCCGGCCGGCATCGAGAAAGGGTTGCACCACGTGATCGAGGATTCCAACTGGCGGATGATCAGAAGCTGAAACCCCAAACGTCAGCTTTTGGGGCTCAGCACTTGGTATTTTCAACGTGCCGAACATCCAGTCGAACACGGACAGGCACGAGCCAAGGTTGCTGCCATAAAGGGTAGGATCGTTGGCGTGGTGCAATTGATGATGTGCCGGACTCAGAAACACGCGCCCCCATGCGCCAGTGAAGGCGAGCCACACGCCGGAATGCTGCAACGGGATGTAGGCAATCATGGCCGCAAACAAAAAGAGATTGGTGCTCCCGATCTCCATCAGATTGAACGGGGCGGCAAAGGCCCATTCGAGACAGCCGGCCGTGACCCCGCCGGTGAGCGCAAGAATGCCGCCAAATACCACCGTATCGATGGGGTGAACGCGGTGCACCGTCACAATGGAGAGCGATGTCGCGGTGTGATGCACCTTGTGGAAATGCCATAGGAACGGAATGCGGTGGCTGAGATAATGATCGACCCAATAGCCAAACTCATAGGCAATAAAGAGCGCGAGAGTCGCAAGAAACGCCTGCGCCCCAGCACTTATCTGAGGGGGTGCATGGGACCCCAAGAGGTGGGTGAGTGCCGTGACAGTCGGCGTCACGAAGATTTGGCCCGATATCATCATCCAGCCAAAGAGCACCGGAAAAACAGTGCTGTTCAGCACGAGGAGCGCGACATCAACGCGGCCGGAGGATCGAAAGATCATGCCCTTGGACAGAAATGCCCTGAGAAACAGCCTGACTGAAAGGGATTTTCCGCGCGCAACGCGCTGGCGGTAAAGCACCACATAACCCGTTACAAACAGGCTGAGGAAGGCAAGGAGCGGATACCCGATAAAGGACAGATCGAGAAATCGCAGGGCCCCATGCGTGACCTGCGCGAGTTCGTTCGAAAGAAAATCCTGCATGGCACACCCTTGCAACTGCGCAAGGGCATACTGGCAGACGGCAATGAATAAAGCGTAAGCTTAGCCTTAATGAGCGCCCGAGCGCAGAAGCATCTGCATCCGTTCGGCATGACGACGGGGCACGTCGAGCAGGGCCTGCAAAGCCGGGTCGTCACTGGCAACAAGCACAGCTGGTGTTGCATGAGAGCGGATATGGCCGTTGTCGAGCACAACAATCCGATCACACAGCAGGAGGGCTTCTTCGAGATCGTGGGTGACCATGATCGTCGTCAGGCCAAGGCGTTGATGCAGGTCACGGTAGGCCAGGCCCAATGTCTCACGGGTTTGGGGATCGAGCGCACCGAAGGGCTCATCGAGCAGCATCACATGCGGTCGCGCGGCTAAGGCGCGGGCAAGGCCCACACGCTGCTGCTGGCCGCCCGATAGAGCCCGGGGCGACCGCATACCGATATCCTGGGGCAGGTCCACCAATGTCAGAAGTTCGGCTACGCGCGCAGCGATATCTGGCTTCGACCAGCCCAGTAGCTTTGGCGTGATCCCGATGTTTTCATTGACCGACATATGCGGAAACAAGCCGACGCCCTGAAACGCATAGCCAATGCGGCGGCGCAATTCGAAATCCCGGAGAGCGCTCGTGTCTTCGCCCCCAAGCAGGATGCGCCCGCGCGTTGGCGCATGGAGCCGGTTGATGCACTTCAGGAGCGAGGTTTTGCCGGCACCCGAGCGGCCAACGAGCGCTGTGAAGCTGCCCGTCTCCAATTGGAGGTTGATGCCCTTGAGGATATCCGCCTGTGCGCCCAAAGCCGCACCCGCGTAAGAGAGCCCGAGGTCTTCAATCTCGATCTGGAACTCTGCCAAGCTGATGCCTTTCTTGCCGCGCGCGCCCGGCAAGACTAGCACAGCCGATCAGATATCCGCGCCATCATCGTGAAACGGCCCGGTGTCCGCAGGGGGTTGCCTGCGCGCAAATCTGGTCCACACAGACGTCACCAACGGCCGCAGGATCAGATCGGCGACGCCGAACACGGCAGCCAGAAGTCCACTGCCTGTCAGTGCCCAAACGACGAGGGCCGAGACGAGAGTCGTCAGTATCAAAAGTGCCCATTCCTGGTGGGGCACTTCGAGCTGGGCGCCACGCCTCCCCAGCAGGAATGATCCAGCCCTGTCGACAAGTCGGGTGCTCGGTATGGCAGCCGCGGCTGTCGCGCTGTGCTCAGTATCGTCGAGCACGCTGTCGACGAGGCCAAACGCAATCGTCTCGTTGGTGAAGCGATCAATCAGGATAAAGCCGCCAAGATCGCGATTGTCGCGATAAGGCACGGCCACCAGCGGTCGATCGAGGATCACCTGTGCTGTGGCGATGCCGTTCATATCGAGTGTTGTGGCTGGCTGCGCCGCGTAAGAATGAATGTCGACCGCGTTTTCGATAACGATGCGCGCATCGGCGAGCGTGGTGCCAAGCTTGAGAATGTAGGCAGCACCCGACGCCAGTGGCCTATCACCAGTCCACAGGAGATGCGCGGCTAGACGCCGGGCGGGCACGGGCACATCGCTGCCAGACACAAGCACATCACCGCGTGACACATCGATTTCGTCCGCAAGGGTCAGCGTAATCGCCTGGCCTTCGCTGGCTTCCGCGAGATTGCCATCGGCGGTCACGATGCGCGTGACCTTGCTTTTGCTGCCGCGGGGCAGGGCGGTGATTGTGTCGCCGACGTTGAGCGTTCCGCGCACAAGCGTTCCGGCAAAGCCACGGAAATCGAGATTGGGGCGGCTGACCCACTGCACCGGAAGCAGCGCCCCACCCACAGAAGAGACCGACGTGACGGTCACCGTTTCAAGATAGGTCAGCAGGGGCGGGCCTTGAAACCATGGTGTCTGTGCAGAGGGTGCAGCCACATTGTCGCCATCACGGGCGGAGAGCGGAAAGAATTTGATCGACTCAAAACCAAGATTTTCGGCAAGGGCGCGATAATCATCTGAGATTTGGTCAAAGACTGCTTTGTCAAAGCCAACAAGATCCATCTTGTTGATGGCAACCGCGATGTGACGCACGCCGAGCATCGACACGATGAAGGAATGTCGGCGTGTTTGCGGCAGAATTCCCTTGCGCGCATCAATCAGTATGATCGCAAGTTCCGCCGTTGACGCGCCCGTCGCCATGTTGCGGGTGTATTGTTCATGCCCCGGCGTATCAGCCACGATGAAAGCGCGGCGCGGCGTTGCAAAGTAGCGATACGCTACATCGATGGTAATGCCCTGTTCGCGCTCGGCAGCCAAACCATCCACGAGGAGAGCAAGATCAAGCTCCGCACCCTGCGTGCCAAACTTGCGCGAATCCTTGTCGAGCGCTTCCATCTGATCTTCAAAGATAGACTTTGAATCATAAAGAAGTCGGCCAATCAGGGTTGATTTTCCATCATCAACCGAGCCGCAGGTGATGAAGCGCAAGAGATCGGGATGCTGCGCGGGAGCGGCGCTCACGCGTGCATCAGCGTTAATAACGGCTGTGACATCGGCTTGCAGGGGGGCGACGAGCGACATCAGAAATAGCCTTCCTGCTTCTTTTGTTCCATCGACGCATTGCCATCGTGATCGATGATGCGGCCCTGCCGTTCTGACGAGCGCGACTGGCGCATCTCGGCAATGATGGCGTCCAGCGTATCGGCGTTGCTTTCAACCGCACCCGTCAGCGGATAGCAGCCAAGGGTTCGAAACCTCACCATCCG
>CAIZGQ010000861.1 GCA_903932565.1 uncultured Hyphomicrobiales bacterium | reverse complement strand
CCAGGCCGAAACCGACACGCCTGATGCGGCAGCCCTGACCGACAATCCGCTAAGCCCAAGGCCCAGCGGTTTGTTGAGCTAACCTGCGCCATTCATGCGGCGCGGGTTAGGTCCACGAACGCGTCAGCCTTCCAGCTCTTCGCGCAGCATCTCAAGGTCGAACCATTCTTCCTCGGCTTTTGCGAGCGACTTCTCAGCCTTCGCATAATCCTTGGTGGCTTTTTCGAACGCATCCGGATTGCGCGCATACAGGTTTGAATCGGCCAGCACATCCTGCAGCTTCGCCATGGTCGCGCGGTACAGGTCCATCTGCTTTGGCAAGGTTTCCAACGCGTGCTTTTGCTTGAAGGACATTTTCTTTTTCGGCTGATCGCTGGCGACGGCCGCCGATTTCTCCGCCTTGGGGGCGGGCGGCGGGGGCAGAATGGCGCGCGCGCCAACCCCACGTCCGCGCTGGCTCACCATGTCGCTATAGCCACCGGCGTATTCCGCCCATGCGCCATCGTCCTCGGACACGATGATCGACGTCGCGACGCGATCCAGAAAGTCACGATCATGGCTGACGATCAGCAAGGTGCCGGGATAGTCCGTCAACATTTCCTGCAACAGATCGAGCGTTTCCAGATCAAGATCGTTGGTGGGCTCATCGAGCACCAGAAAGTTTGACGGGAGTGCCAGCGCGCGCGCCAGTGTCAGACGACCGCGCTCGCCGCCCGACAGGCGTGAGACAGGCGTGCGCGATTGTTCCGGCGTGAAAAGAAAGTCCTTCATATAGCCGATGACATGCTTTCGCTCGCCATTGATCTCGACAAAGTCGCTGCCGCCACCGGTCAATGCTTCGGACAGCGTGGTTTGGGGATGCAGCGAAGTGCGACGTTGGTCGAGGCTCGCCATCTGCACGCTTGCCCCGATTTTCACGGTGCCAGAATCCACCTCCAACGCGCCCGTCAGCATCTTGATCAGTGTCGTCTTGCCGGCCCCGTTGGCACCCACAACACCGATGCGATCCTTGCGCATGATGCGGATGGAGAAATCCTTGACGATGGTGCGATCACCGAACGTCTTCGAGATTTCATTGGCCTCGACAACCAGCGAACCGGAAGTCTTGCCCTCGGCCACAGCCAGCTTGATGTTACCGACGACTTTCAAGGCTTCGCGGCGTTCTTTGCGAAGGTCCCCAAGATCGGCGAGGCGTTTCACGTTGCGCTTGCGGCGTCCCGAGACGCCGTAGCGCACCCAATGTTCTTCATCGACGATCTTGCGATCAAGCTTGTGACGATCGCGCTCTTCTTCTTCGAGCACCTGATCGCGCCAGGCTTCGAATTCGCCGAATCCGCGATCCAGCCGCTTGGTGCGGCCGCGATCAAGCCAGACGGTCACTTTCGACAAATCGGTCAGCAGGCGGCGATCATGGCTGATCAGAACAAGCGCCGAGCGGAGCGACGACAATTCCTTTTCCAGCCATTCGATCACCGGCAGATCGAGATGGTTGGTTGGCTCATCCAGCAGCAAGACGTCGGGTTCGGGAGCCAGCACGCGGGCGAGCGCCGCACGCCGCGCTTCACCGCCCGAGAGCGTTGCGGGATCTTCCTCGCCCGTCAGCCCCAATTCCTGCAGCAGGTAGAGCGCGCGATAGTCATCATCGCCCGGCCCCATCCCGTCTTCGACATAGGCCAGCGTCGTGGCAAAGCCCGAGAGGTCGGGCTCCTGCGGCAGATAGCGAACGGTCGCATCCGGCTGAAAAAAGCGCGTGCCACTGTCCATCTCGATTTCGCCAGCGGCAATCTTGAGAAGCGTCGATTTCCCGGACCCGTTGCGGCCGACAAGCGCCACGCGTTCGCCCTGGGACACGGAAATCTCCGCCCCATCCAGCAGCGGCTTGCCGCCCAGGGTCAGTCCAATGTTTTGCAGATGCAGAAGCGGCGGGGCCATGGGGTCCGTCTTGTTGGCTTGAAAGAATGAGGGCGAGGCCTGCGATACGAACTCGGGCGGTCCGGGGACAGATGCTCAGGTGGCACAATTACCCAGGCTCATCCAGAACATGATTCATGTCATGGCGACGGGAACTCTTTGCGCCATTTTGCGTTGCTATACCGTTCGCAAGCTGTGCCTGGGTTTGAGGGTTTGGCTTTACCCCTTTCTCATTGATCCTCTTGAGCCATGTCGCAGCCTGAGGCAAGTCGGACCAGCTAACGTCATAACGGGCGATGGGATCCAAGCAGTCCGCCAGTTCCATCGAAAATTCCTCGGAATGATATTATTTGCGCTTGTTTGATAGGCGTTCGGCAAACTGGCAAGGCATTTGCTACAGATAGTTTGGATATAATATCCAAAAGCGTTCACGTGCGTTCCCGTTCCAGCTCGTTGTGCTGCACTGCAATATCGCATCCACGTTCAAAACAGGGGTTGTCGATGACATTGACGCAGAAAATGGATCTTATGGCCGTCTGTGCGGCCTGCACCTTGGTCGGCTTGTTTGTGATGGCCGCATTCTGAAGCTCTGATCCCGCTTCCAATTGATGGTGTGCCCCGGTTGGGCACACCTCCTCCCCGTTCAATTTCGATTTTTGAATTTGCAGAATTGCCCAGTTTTTCGCTGCACTGCAAAAAATTGTGGCGATTAGCTATTTTCCCAGCGAGGGCAGCCCGGCTGCAAGGACCGAATTGGGCGTGGTCTTGCCTGCTGACAAAACCATCCCTGTCCGCT
>CAIZGQ010000860.1 GCA_903932565.1 uncultured Hyphomicrobiales bacterium | reverse complement strand
GTACGACATGTCGCTCCGATTTCATTAAATGTAACTCTCCCATTCCAATCACCAACAGCATTGCATCTATCACAACAGCTATAACCCGAGCTGACTGCGAAAGCATCGAAATCCGATCAGAACGCCCCACCATAGTTTTCATAAGTCCCCCTTCTCGCAATTGGCTCTTTGCGAGATACCCAACCCCAGAAACACACGCGATTTGCCATCTTCGCTGGCAACCAGTCGCGCCTTTTTAAAAGAACAAGCGCTTGACACTCAAAAACAAAAGCTGACCGTCGCGACAAGCCGCGTCGTTGATTTACAACTGACGATTCTGTGTAGCGACGTTGCCGCAGACCACGTTTTTGATGTCTGACTGATCGGCCCCGATCGATGAATTCAACGTACACAGCGACCTGATTTAGCGCAACAAGGGCGTCGTCGAATCGTCAAAATGAGTGGTCCAATTTTTCGTTCACTGGAACGCGGATTCAGGCTTGATTTGGTTAAGCGCCTGATTCATTGCCTTTACGCGAAGAGCGGTGGAACACGGCGACGTCAGGCCGCAGATGCAGGTTGTGCGCGGATCGAAGCTTGCAACCCGTGTCAACCCGCTTTCGAACCCCTCTGAATTTCCCTTTAGTCACAACATACTGAATTTGTTGAAAATCGTCTGCGTATTTTTACACGGCTGTTCGAAGGCATAAGTTGTGGCCGCAAAGGCTCACTCGCTTCGCTGTGCGACCCGGCGTGGGCTTAAGTTGTCGCCACCTTATGAAGAAAATCCGAAATCTTCTGAGCTGAGGAAGTTTAAAAGCTATCAGGGCTTTACGCGCAAACAAAAAAGCCCGGTCAGGGACCGGGCTTTTTGAAATCACAAAGTGACGTTCAGTAAACTTAAGCTAAGGCTGCCACACGGCTTGAAAGGCGCGAAATCTTGCGCGAAGCCGTATTCTTGTGAACGATTCCCTTTTGAGCAGCTCGCATCATAATCGGCTCAGCGGTCAAAAGCGCGGCCTTTGCGACAGCCTGATCGCCAGATGCCAAGGCTTCCTCAACCTTCTTGATGAAGGTGCGCAGCTTGCTGCGGCGCGCGCGGTTCACGGCAGTGCGACGCTCGATCTTACGGACGGCCTTTTTGGCCGAAGTGGTATTCGCCATATCATCCTCGAGAGACGGCTGCGGATAAATGCATCCCCGCCGCGTAATGGGTGTCCAAGCCACGTTTGGCCGGAAGAGATGCGTCCATAACTGGAATGCCGCATCCCGTCAACGGAAAGCTGCCGTTTTCACGGGGGAAACAGGCCCGCGAGCAAAGGCCAGAGACGGGGTGCTGCGAGGCGAAGCGCCAGCGCGAGGCACACAACCACCACCAGCGGCCGCACCAGCCGCGCCCCTTGGCGCAGAGCTGCCCCGGCCCCCAGCCGCGCGCCAACGAACTGCCCCAAGCCCATGGCGAGCCCAATCACCCAGATCATGTGCCCGGAAAAGGCGAGCGTAATCATGCCGATTACATTGGAGGCGAAGTTGGCGACCTTGGTGTGCGCCGTCGCCCGAACGAGGCCAAAGCCCATCAGGCTGACAAAGCATAGCGTGTAGAGAGAGCCGGCGCCGGGCCCAAACACGCCGTCGTAGAGCCCGACCAAGGGAACGGCGCTGAGCACGAAGGCAGGCCACGTCATGCGCTGCCGCACATCCACGTCGCCCATGCCGGGCGCAAAGGCGAAATACAGCCCCACACCAACCAGCATAATCGGCAACAGGATGGCGGCGAGCCCTTCCGGCACGAAATCCAGCAGCTTGGCGCCGACAAAGGCGCCAACGCCGGCGGTCAGCGCGATGGGCCACGCCGAGCGCCAGCGCAGATGACCCGCGCGCGCAAAGGCCAGCGTTGCGGACCCCGAGCCAAACGTACCCTGCAGCTTGTTGGTTGCCAGAACCGACACCGGGTCGAGGCCCGCCAGCGCCAGCGCTGGCACGGTGATCAGCCCGCCGCCCCCGGCAATGGCATCAATGAACCCAGCCCCGCATGCCACCAGCGCCAGCACAACGACATGGCCAGGCAAGATTCCCGGCGGCAGATGCGTCCATGCAGGCAGCCACGACAGCAGGCCAGATCCCACCTCGATGGAGGCGATCATCGTCTTTGCAACATTGGGGGACCGCTCAGCTGTGCTTGAAGACGGCCGGCCGCTTTTCAACGAAGGCGGCCATGCCTTCTTTTTGGTCCGCTGTCCCAAACAAAGAGTGAAACACCCGCCGCTCAAACCGGATGCCCTCGGCAAGCGTCGTCTCATAAGCGCGATTGACGCATTCCTTGGCCAGCAACGCCACGGGCAGCGGCATGGCGGCAATTTGGGCGGCCGTCTTCAAGGCCTCGGCCAAAAGGTCCGCGGCCGGGATCACGCGGGACACGAGACCCGCGCGCTCCGCCTCGGCAGCGTCCATCATCCGGCCCGACAGGCACATCTCCATGGCCTTCGCCTTGCCGATATAGCGCGTCAGACGCTGCGTCCCGCCGGCACCCGGAATCACACCCAGGCGGATTTCCGGTTGGCCAAACTTTGCGGTGTCGGACGCAAGAATAAAGTCGCACATCATCGCAAGTTCGCAGCCGCCGCCCAGCGCGAAGCCGCTGACGGCCGCGATAATGGGCTTTCGCGCGCGCGTCACTTGTTCCCAGCTCGTGATGAAGTCCTCGAGATAAGCATCGAGGTAGGTCTTGGGCTGCATCTCCTTGATGTCCGCCCCGGCCGCAAAGGCTTTTTCAGACCCTGTCAGCACAATGCAACCAACCTGCGGGTCGGCCTCAAATGCCATGAGCGCCGTGTTGACCTCGTCAATGAGCGCAGAATTCAGCGCATTTAGCGCCTGCGGGCGGTTCAGCCGGATGAGGCCGACCTTGCGCGGATCGTCCGCACCATGGGTTTCGACAAGGATGGTCTGAAAGGTCATGGGCGGTCCTCAAGTATGGCAAGCGCTAGAGCAGGGCAGCAGAGCTAGGGCAGTCCGCCGCGAAAGAAAAGCGAAAGGGAATCGGGGTGTCAGGATTTTCGTAAAGCCACGAACCGGGCAGCCTCGCGCAGGATATCCGCCTCTGGCCCAAATCCGCCCTTGGTGAGATGGGCCCGTGCCTCTTCCACGAGTTGCAGCAGCGAGGCCTGCGCTGCCTCAAGCCCCATCAGGGAGATCAGCGTCGCCTTGTGGCGATCCGCGTCCTTGCCGATGCGCTTGCCCATGGCCGCCTCGTCGCCCGTCGCATCGAGCAGATCATCCGCCACCTGGAAGGCCGCACCAAGCACACGTCCGTAATCCCGCAGGGCCAGCCGCTGCGCGCTGGAGGCACCTGCAAAAATCGCCCCCGCCTCAACCGAAAACCGCAGCAGAGCGCCCGTCTTCATGGCCTGCAGGCGACGAACGTCGCTGAGGCCCAGAGGTGCCACGGCGGCCTCGGCCTCAAGGTCAAGGGCCTGGCCACCAACCATGCCACCCAAGCCGGATGCGCGCGCGAGACCGAGCACGAGATCGGCGCGAATGGTCGGGTCGTCATGGGTTGCAGGATCGGCCAGAACATCGAAGGCCAGCGTCAGCAGGCCGTCGCCCACAAGGATGCCGATCGCTTCATCATATGCTTTGTGGACCGTCGGTCGTCCGCGCCGCAGGTCATCATTGTCCATCGCGGGCAGATCATCGTGCACGAGCGAGTAGCAATGAATCATCTCAATCGCAGCGCCGACCCGCAGCACAGCCGGATCGGTACTGCCCAGCATCCGCGCGGTGGCCACGCACAAAAACGGCCGCAGGCGCTTGCCGCCATCGAGCGTCGCGTACCGCATGGCCTCCAGAAGGCGGGACGGGCGGACGATCTCGCCAGCCAGCGGCGATGTCCCCAGCAGCGCAACCAGCGTCGTCTCGATCTGGCCAGCCACAGACCCCAGCGCATCCGAAAAATCCGCAGGCATTGGCTCAACGTTTAAATTTGACACGTCTTTATACGGCATGAGCT
>CAIZGQ010000859.1 GCA_903932565.1 uncultured Hyphomicrobiales bacterium | reverse complement strand
CGATTCAAAGGCATGGCGGCTTCACAATGCTCGATTTTTTTGGACTTGGTTCGCCGTCACGACAAACCCGCAGAGCAATTCGCAGTTCAGACCACGCTTTTTTACGCTCTATTTCACAAACCGCAAAGGGAGAATCTCAGAAAGCCCGAATTGCCAGGGTAATCAGCGCCAGCGCAATCACCCAGAGCGCAATGTCGCCCATCAGGTGCCCGCGCGCTTCAGCCTTGCCGATGTCTTCGACCGATCCGCGTGAGAGGGGCAGACCTTCGTTGACGGCTGTTTCAATCTTTTCGGCGACTCGCTCGGCACGTTGCAGAATGTTGGGCAAATCAAGCGCAAGCCGTGCCAGATGGCCAAGGCTCTGGCCGGCATCCGAAAGGATGCCCACCGGCCCGAGCTTTTCTTCAATCATGGTGCGCACGACGGGCTCTGCCGTCGACCACATGTCGAGGCGCGGATCGAGCTTGCGGGCAACGCCCTCCACCACAACCATGGTCTTTTGCAACAGCACCAATTCAGTCCGCGTGCGCATGTCGAAGATCGCCGTGATCTCAAACAGCAGCGTCAGCAGCTTGGCCATGGAGATTTCGTCGGCCTTGCGGGCATGGATCGGCTCGCCAATGGCGCGGATGGCCTGCGCGAAATCCTCCACATTGTGGATTTTGGGCACATAGCCCGCCTCAAAATGAACTTCCGCGACGCGGCGATAATCGCGGCGGATGAAGCCAAACAGGATTTCCGCAAGAAACCGGCGCTCCTTTGGGCCAAGTCGTCCCATGATGCCAAAATCAACCGCACACAGACGCCCGCTCGCATCGACGAACAGATTGCCCTGATGCATGTCGGCGTGGAAGAGGCCGTCGCGCATGGCGTGGCGCAGAAAGGACTGGATGACATTGCGGCCAAGGGCGCGCTTGTCGATGCCGGTAGCCTCCACCGCCGCCATGTCCGACAACGGCGTGCCGTTGACCCAATCCAGCGTCAGCACATCCTTTGACGTGCGGTCCCAATCAATGCCGGGCACCAGAAAGTCCACGTCCTTGGCGGTGTTTTCGGCAAACTCGCTGGCCGCAGAGGCCTCGAGCCGAAAGTCCATCTCCATGCGCACGGAGCGGGCCAGCGTGTCGACCACCTCGACCATGCGCAGGCGGCGCGCTTCGGAAAACCAGCGCTCGGCAAACCGCGCGGCGAAGAAAAGATCCGCCAGATCGCGCCGGAAACGTCGCTCGATGCCGGGCCGCAAGACTTTAACTGCGACGTCACGTTCACCATCGGCATCGCGTACGCGGGCCCGATGCACCTGCGCGACGGAGGCCGCCGCAACAGATTCGCCAAAGGTGACGAAAATCTCGTCGAGTGGTTTGCCGAGCGAGGCTTCGATCGTTGCGATCGCCGTTTCGCGGGGCAGGGCGGGCACACGATCCTGCAGCGATTCCAGATCGCGCACGACCTGCGGTCCCACCACATCCGGGCGGGTTGCGAGAAATTGCCCAAGTTTGATGTAGGTCGGTCCCAACCGCGTCATGGCGACGCCAATGCGATTGCTGCCGGGCTTCACGCCGCGCCGCTTCAGCAGCTTGATGAGCGCCAGCGGCACCTGTGCGGCGGGTGGCACCAGCGTCGCATCGACGTTGGAAAACACGCCCTCGCGCGCCAGCACAAAACCGGCCCGGGCAAGGCGGAGCGAATGATAAATGAAACCGATCAAGAGCGGGTATCCGTGATCACATGGCCGCTCAAAGCTTCCAGCCCGAGTGGATGGCGACGATGCCACCCGTCAGGCGCGTGAAGCTCGCGCGCTTGAAGCCTGCGGCCTCGATCATGTCGCGGAAGCGCTCGGCGGTGGGAAACTTGCGGATGGATTCGACAAGGTAACGATAGGGCTCGCCGTCACCCGTCACCATGCGGCCGATGGCGGGGATCGCGTTGAACGAATAGGTGTCGTAGATCGTGTCGAGGCCCGGCACATCTACGTCAGAGAATTCGAGGCACAGAAAGCGCCCGCCGGTTTCCAGCACGCGGTAGGCTTCCTTCAGCGCCACATCAATGCGCGGCACATTGCGGATGCCGAATGCGATGGTGTACCCGCCAAAATGCTTGTCGGGAAACGGTAGGCTTTCCGCATTGGCCTCGACAAATGTGAGCTGCTGATCGAGCCCGCGCTTCACCGCGCGCGCCTCACCCACGCCCAGCATGTCGCCATTGATGTCGAGAACCGTGACCTGGGTCGCAGGTCCGCCAGCCTTGGCGACACGAAACGCCACGTCGCCCGTGCCACCCGCCACATCGAGATGTCGAAAGGGGCGGTTCACGGGCGGGCGCAGCATGCCGACCATGACGTCCTTCCAGGCGCGGTGCAGCCCGGCGGACATCAGGTCGTTCATCAGGTCATAGCGGCTCGCCACCTTGTGGAACACGTCATCCACAAGCCCCTGCTTTTCGCCGAGCGGCACATCGCGAAACCCAAAGTGGGTCTCGGTGGTGGCATCGGTCGCGTTGGGCGCAGATGGGGCAGACGAGCTTGCAGACATATCGGTCGATCTCCAGATCGCGCGGACCATAGCGCCCAACTCACAGGATGGCTATGTAGCCAAAGCCGCAGCTCCTCCGACCTCAGCGATCTCCCAACCGATGCCCGAACTTCCCGAAGTTGAAACTGTTTGCCGCGGCCTTGCGCCCGCCATGGTGGGGGCTGTGATCGATGGCGTTGAGCGGCGGCGCGAAAACCTGCGCTTTCCATTTCCGGATAACTTTGTCGCACGGCTGAGCGGACGCCGGATCGAAGGGCTGGCGCGTCGCGCAAAATATCTGCTGGCTGATCTCGACGATGGCACTGTGCTGGTGATGCACCTGGGCATGTCCGGCTCGTTCCGCATCGAGACGTCAGAGGGGGCTTCGACGCCCGGTGTCTTTGTGCATCCGCGCGGTCCCGCTGGCACCCATGACCATGTGGTGTTCCACCTCTCAAATGGCACGGCGATCGTCTACAACGATCCGCGTCGCTTCGGCTTCATGGATCTGATCCCGCGAGCTTCGCTGGGAGAGCATCCGCTGTTTGCTGGTATCGGCATCGAGCCGCTTGGCAACGAGCTCAATGGGGAGGCGCTGTCGCGTCTGTTTGCAGGCAAGGCGGCCCCGCTGAAGGCTGCGCTGCTTGACCAGCGTCTCGTTGCTGGACTTGGCAACATTTATGTCTGCGAATCTTTGCACCGGGCGCACCTCTCGCCGCGCCGCAAGGCTGGCACAATCAGCCCGAAGAAGGGCGGTAGCCCCCGCGCTGCGCTGCTGGCACAAGTCATCCGCGACGTGTTGGAGGAGGCAGTGGCGGCGGGTGGGTCAAGCCTGCGCGACCATCGCCAGACCGATGGCACGCTGGGCTATTTCCAGCACACCTTTCGCGTTTATGACAGGGAGGGGGAGCCCTGCCTCAATCCCGGCTGTGGCAGTATCGTTCGGCGCATTGTGCAGTCAGGCCGCTCCACCTTTTATTGCAGCACGTGCCAGAAGTAGACCGGTGACGTCCGGATCGACGTCTTGAGGCACGCATCGAGGCACTTGCCAGTGGCTCGATGTTGGCAAATCGGTCAAGGTGGTTTGAACAGGCTTGTTGAGCAGATTTCGGAAGGATCGGGCATGTCGGAAGTGGAAAATGTCACCCGTGATGAGGTGAAGCAGGGCCTTGCGGATGACTCGATCATTTTGATCGATGTACGCGAGCCGCACGAATGGGCAGCTGGCCATATTGACGGCGCAGTGCTGATGCCACTGTCGACGTTTGACGCGGCTGATTTGCCTGCCCCCTCACAGAAGAAAATCGTGTTTCAGTGCAATTCCGGCAAACGCACCTTGATGGCGCTGCAGGCGGCCCATGCGGGCGGACGCACGGACGTCAACGCCCATTACGAGGGCAGCTTTCAGGATTGGCGCAATGCCGGTGAGCCAATCGCTCGCGATTGAAGGCCGCCCACGCCGCCACGCGCCTCGACGCAAGTTGCGTGAACAGTGTACACCCATGGCATGATGGCACCTGAATTTGAGACCGCGCGCAACGGGCCATCCTTTCAGTTCACGCTGAAGGGCAGCTGGACTATTGGCGCGTCCAAGGTGATTGAAACGCAGGCGAAGCAGCTTCTGGAGGAAGCCGTGGGAGCCAAGCAGGTCGCCTTCGATCTCTCAGGCTTGGAGCGGCTGGATACGGCAGGGGCGTGGCTTATCGACCGTGCTGGCGCTGATCTCAAATCGCACGGCGTCACAATCGATTATCAAGGTGTCACGCCGGAACATCAGATTCTTTTGAAGGAAGCCCACTTCCGCACATTTGATGAACCGGTTGCGCGGCCGACCTCTGCGATTGTGGACCTTCTGGTCGACGTGGGCTCAACCATGGTGATGGTCGGCAAGGATATCTACAAGGGCGTTGATTTTCTCGGCCAGATCGTGAGCTCTCTGGGTGGCATGGTGCTCCATCCCAAGCGCCTGCGCATGACATCCATCGTCTACCACATTGAAAACTTCGGCCTGCGCGCCTTGCCGATTATTGCGCTGATCAACTTTCTTGTCGGTTGTATCGTCGCCCAGCAGGGCTTGTTTCAGTTGAAACGGTTTGGCGCGGCCACATTCACGGTTGATCTCATCGGTATCCTGGTGCTGCGCGAACTCGCGGTGTTGCTCACCTCCATCATGATTGCAGGTCGCTCGGGTTCTGCGATCACCGCTGAAATCGGCTCGATGAAAATGCGCGAGGAAATTGATGCCTTGCGCGTGATGGGTCTTGATCCTGTTCAGGTTCTCATCATGCCGCGCTTGATCGCGCTGCTGATCGCCTTGCCACTTCTGACGTTTCTGGCGGACCTGTCTGCCATTTTTGGTGGTCTCGTGGTGGCGTGGGCCTATGGCAACATAAGCCCTGAGATTTTCCTGACGCGCCTCAAGGATGCCATCGCCATCAACACGTTTCTTGTGGGTCTGATCAAGGCCCCCGTGATGGCGCTGGTGATTGGCATGATCTCATCGATGGAAGGCTTTGCGGTTGAAGGCTCCGCTGAATCGCTCGGCCAGCACGTGACCACGTCGGTGGTGAAATCGATCTTCATGGTCATTTTGGTCGACGGCATATTTGCGATGTTCTTCGCCTATGTGAATTACTAGGCCACGGCGGATCAAAGATGAAAGCTCGCAAGCCCAGTGCTTCCACGCAGAAGATCATCAAGCCGGGCCAGCCGATCATCCGCGTCAAGGATTTGCAGGTCGGCTTTGGCACGAAGATCATTCTGGATCATCTTGATCTTGAAGTGATGGCAGGCGAGGTTCTTGGCTTTGTGGGCGGCTCGGGGACGGGCAAGTCCGTCCTGACGCGTACGATTTTGGGGCTTATCACGCAGCGGTCCGGCACCATTGAAGTCTTCGGCCAGAAGATTGATGGCCTTGATATCCAACAGCGGCGGCTTGTTGAGCGCCGCTGGGGTGTGCTGTTCCAGCAAGGCGCCTTGTTTTCCGGCTTGACCGTGCGGCAGAACATTCAAGTGCCAATGCGCGAATATCTCAGTCTCTCGCAGCCGTTGATGGACGAGCTTGCCATGCTGAAGATCGAGCTCGTGGGTTTGCGGCCAGATGCGGCCGATAAGTTTCCCTCCGAATTGTCGGGCGGCATGATCAAGCGCGCGGCTTTGGCACGTGCGCTGTCGCTGGATCCCGAGATCGTGTTTCTCGACGAGCCGACCTCGGGACTTGATCCGATTGGCGCGGCTGAATTCGATGAGTTGATCCGCACCCTTCAAAAGACGCTTGGTTTGACGGTGTTTATGGTCACCCACGATCTCGATTCGCTATATTCGATATGTGATCGGATTGCAGCGCTGGCAGATAAGAAGGTCATTGCTGTTGGGCCGGTGGCTGAGCTTCTCAAAAGTGAACATCCCTGGTTGAAATCTTACTTCCACGGCGAGCGCGCGCGCCGGTTGGTCGTCGGCGCTGTCTAGCTGGCGTGAAGAACAAACCCTTGAAGCGCCGTCGTAATGCCGCTTGAATTGACGTTGATGGATGGTGAGGGTAGCTCTCTGGCAGAAGGGGTTGTGCGACGAGCGCAGCCGAATGGACGCATTTTATGGAAACCCGGGCCAATTTTGCCGTGATCGGTGCGTTCACGCTGGCCGTTGTGCTGGCGGCGCTGAGCTTTGTTGCGTGGTTTTCCGGCAGCTCGAAGCAGTCCGCGCGCAAGGCCTACCGCCTTGTGTTCACAAGCTCGGTGTCCGGCCTATCCAGCGGATCGATGGTGACCTTCAACGGACTTCGTGTGGGCGAAGTGAAGGGCGTTGATCTGGGCGAAGACCCCAACCAGGTCGTTGCCAACATTGAGGTGGCTGAGCGCACGCCGGTAAAAACCGACACGCGTGCCCGGTTGGAATATCAGGGCCTGACAGGCGTGGCGTCGGTCGCGCTCACCGGCGGTGGCACGGATACCAAGGCCTTGGCCGGGCCCATCGACAATCCGCCAACCATCCAGGCAGACCGGTCGGATTTCCAGAATATCGTTGAAAGCCTGCAGAAGCTGTCCGCCAAGGTGGATACGATTCTTGAGACCGCGAACGCGTTGCTGAAAGACAATTCTGCGCTGATCACGGACACGGTGAAGAATGCTGATGTGTTGACCCAGCGCCTGGCAACCTCGGCCGATGGATTGAACAAGGTTCTCGACTCGGCTCAAACGATGTTGAACCAACCCGGCGCGCGCGAGTTGCTGGGGCAGGCCAATGACGCAGCGGCTGCCTTCAAGCGGCTGGCAGACAATCTCGACAAGCGGTCCAAAGATATCGCCGATGGTCTTGGCAAGTTCAGCAATTCCGGTTTGCGGGATTATCAGTCCCTTGCGGCAGACGGAAAGCGCACCTTGGACGAACTGAACCGCACCGTGCGCTCATTGCAGCGCAACCCGCAGCAATTGTTGTTGGGCCCCAAGCCTGAGATTCCGGAATACAACGGCAAATAGCTTTCTGGACCGTGGAGACGCGGCGTGTTTGAGCAACAGAGGCGGATTTTCTGGGGCGCCGTCTTGCGTGTTGGCGTCCTTGGGTAGTCTCCGTCCTGTCACTTGCAGCAAAACTCGGCTATTGTTTGAAACAATCTAACCACTTGGGTGCGTTTGTCCTTGCCTTTGCCTCGTGTTCGAAGTTCACGCCGCTTGCCGTCGCTCCGCCGAGCTGAAGGTACGTCCGGCCTCACAGGCGTGCGGCTGAACCAGCTGTTGACGACTGGCAATCTGCTGCGCCCTTTTCTGGCCTCCGCTGCGTTTCTGGCTCTTGCGGCCTGCAGTTCTGCGCCACCATCCACCTTTGATCTGTCCGCTGTCACGGCGGGTGGGGGAAGTCGCGCCTCCAGCCGCATGCTGGTTGTGGCCGAGCCCAGTGCGACAGCGCCTACAGATTCGGACCGCATTGTTGTGCGCACCGCAGCCGACAGTGTCGCCTATCTGAAGGGTGCGCAATGGACGCAGCGCCTGCCGCAACTTGTGCAGGCCCGGTTGATCCAGACGTTTGAAAACGCCCATCTCATGCGTTCCGTTGGACGGCCGCAAGACGGTCTGACCGCGGACTACAAGCTTTTGCTCGACATTCGCCGCTTTGAGATTGATGCGCAGACCGGTGAGGCTGTCGTGGAAGTCGGGGTCAAGCTCGTTGGTGATCGATCCGGCCGCATCATCGCGGGCCAAATCTTCACATCCCGCGTGCCGGGCAGTGCGGCGGATGGGGCAGTCGCAGCCAACGCGCTGGATGCAGCGTTGGCACCAGTCCTGACACAGATTGTCGGGTGGACGCGCACCCGGGTTTGATCATTCCCGACGTCAGACTTTCTTGACCTGCGAATATAAAAAGGCCGCATCCTGGATACGGCCTTTTGTTTGTCCTGCTTGGCCGACCACCGTCAGTCGAAGCGGCCTGCAGCATGGGCGAGGAGGGTGT
>CAIZGQ010000858.1 GCA_903932565.1 uncultured Hyphomicrobiales bacterium | reverse complement strand
GGCTTGCCGATATCCCTGAGCCCATCGACATGGTCGATATCTTTCGCAACTCCGAGGCCGCTGGCGGTGTGGTGGACGAGGCGCTGGCGCTCGCCGCCCTGCCCAAGGTGATCTGGATGCAATTGACCGTGCGCAACGATGCGGCAGCCGCGCGCGCCGAGGCCAAGGGCGTCACCGTCATCATGAACCGCTGTCCAAAGATTGAATTCGGGCGCCTGTCGGGCGAAATCGGTTGGGCCGGCGTCAACACCCGCATTGTCTCGTCAAAAAAGCCGGTTCTCGCCAAAGGCGTTCAGCGGCGTGGACTGGGTGAAGGGTAGACGAGCGCAGCCGTGTTGCGATTGCCGGACGGCCGTGACACACCAAGGCAATCGTCGCAAATTTCAAGAGAGATTTCATGTCCCGTGCGCCTCTCACCGTCTCCAAGCGCCTCACGCTTTACCGCACCCTCACAGGCCCCGATGATTCGGCCTTCTGCCACAAGGTGACGGAAGCCTTGAGCAAGGGCTGGGCGTTGTATGGCAGCCCCAGCGTGACGTTTGATCCCGTGCAGGGTCGCGTGATCTGCGCCCAGGCCGTCACCAAGGAAGTCGACGACATGGCCTATGATCCGGAGATGAAACTCGGCCAGCAATAGGCCGCGCGGAGCCGCCCGGCATGGAATGGCGCGATGAGGCGATCGTCCTGGGCGTGCGTCGCCACGGCGAATCGAGCGTCATTGCCGAAGTGCTGACCAAGACCCACGGCCGCCATATGGGGCTGGTGCGCGGCGGTCGCTCCAAACGCCTGCAACCGGTGCTGCAGCCCGGCAACGGCGTGGATGTTGTCTGGCGCGCCCGGATCGAGGAACAGCTCGGCACGTTTGTGCTGGAGGCAACCGAGATGCGCGCCGCCGCCCTGATGCAAAGCCCGCAGGCGCTGCATGGCATCTCGCTCATTGGTGCGCTGCTCCGGCTGCTGCCCGAGCGCGACGCAAATCCAGCCATGTATGAGCTGGTGGGATTGCTGGTTCAGCATCTGACCGATCTCAAAATCGGCCCGGCCCTGATGGTGCGTTTTGAAGTCGCAATTCTGACTGAACTTGGTTTTGGCCTTGATCTGAGCGAATGCGCAGCCACCGGCACGCGCGATGATCTGATTTATGTCTCGCCAAAATCGGGCCGCGCGGTGTGCCGCGCTGCAGGCGAGCCGTACAAGGCGCGGATGCTGCCCCTGCCCGCGTTTCTACGCCCTGGACATCTTCATCCCGGCAGCGGCAATCCTGATCCCACACCCGCCGAAATCCTCGACGGATTTTCGTTGAGCGAATATTTCCTGCTGCGCGATGTGTTCCAGCCACGCGGGCTTGCCTTGCCGGACGCACGCCGCGCTTATCTCGCAACAGCAAAAGTGCTTGGCGCGACGCCATAAGGTCCGCAGGCGAGGCCGTCGATCAGTCGACATCCTCAACCGCATCCGGACCGCCGCCATTCACGCGCTGCGCCAACGATGCTTCAAGAAAATCATCCAGATCGCCATCCAGCACATCCGCCGGTGTACCCGAGACAAAGCCCGTGCGAAGGTCTTTCACCATCTGGTAGGGCTGCAGCACATAGGACCGGATCTGGTGACCCCAGCCGATCTCGGATTTTGATTCCGCTTCCTTGTTTGCGGCGGCTTCGCGAATTTCCAGTTCACGCTCATACATGCGGGCGCGCAGCATGTTCCATGCAGTCGCGCGGTTTTTGTGCTGCGAACGTTCCATCTGACAGGCGACCACGATGCCGGTGGGGATATGCGTGATGCGCACAGCCGAATCGGTCTTGTTGACGTGCTGACCGCCAGCGCCCGAGGCGCGGTACGTGTCGACGCGGCAATCCGATTCCTTGATGTCGATCTGGATGCGATCGTCCACCACCGGATAGACCCAAACCGAGGCAAAGCTCGTGTGTCGCCGCGCATTGGAATCAAACGGCGAGATGCGCACAAGGCGATGTACGCCCGATTCCGTCTTCATCCAGCCGTGGGCATTATGGCCCTTGATCAGCAGCGTGGCGGATTTGATGCCCGCTTCATCGCCGGACGTTTCTTCGATCACCTCAACGGTATATTTCCGCCGCTCGCCCCAGCGCGCATACATGCGCGACAGCATGCGGGCCCAGTCGCAGCTTTCCGTGCCACCGGCGCCGGAATGCACTTCGACATAAGTGTCGTTGGCATCAGCTTCGCCCGACAGCAACGCCTCGATCTGGCGACGCTCGGCTTCCGCCTTCAAGCCTTTGAGGATGGCCACACCCTCGGCTTC
>CAIZGQ010000857.1 GCA_903932565.1 uncultured Hyphomicrobiales bacterium | reverse complement strand
TGGCAGGTGCAGACATTCTCTTGCGCGACGGCATTGGCGTTGAGATCGCGCTGCGTGTGCAGCAGGTTCAGCCCGGCCTCAACTTGAACGGTACAGATTTTATCCCAGCTTTGTTGTGCCGCGCCAAAGGACAGCAGCTGGCGGTGTGGGGCACGCAGCAGCCCTGGCTTGATCGCGCTGTCGAGCGGCTGCGCGCCATGGGTCACAGCGTGATCAGCGTTATCGATGGATTCCAGTCCCCGGATACTTACCTCGCGGCTTTCAAAGAAACGCGGCCGCAGATTGTGCTTCTGGGCATGGGCATGCCCAAGCAGGAAGAAATCGCCTCACTCTTGCGCGCTGAGGGCGCGCACACCAACGCACTGATCATTTGCGGTGGTGCGATCCTCGATTTTACATCCTCCCGTCATCAGCGTGCGCCCAAAGCGTGGCGGGACTGGCACATCGAGTGGCTTTATCGGCTCTTGTGTGAGCCGCGCCGGCTGGCGCGGCGTTATCTCGTCGGCAATGTCGCGTTTTTGATGCGGGCTTTTCTGATGAAGCTGGCGCGGCGCCCAGGTTCAGGGGGCGAAGTAAAGTTCGAGCGCCCGACGATAGATCGCGCGCAATTGTTCGAGATCGTTGACCGCCACCCGCTCGTCGACAGCGTGCATCGTCTGGCCCACAAGGCCGAACTCCACGACCGGGCAATAGGCGGTAATGAACCGGGCGTCCGACGTGCCGCCGGTGGTCGAGAGCTTTGGTCGCCGCCCCGTGACTGATTCCACTGCCTGAGAGACCTGTTCCACGAACGGGCCGGGCTTGGTTAAAAATGCAATGGCATTTGTTGGATCAAAGGTCAGCGTGTAGCGCGCGGCCTGCGCCACGGCATCAAGTCGCTGGCCAATTTCCCGCGCGAGGCTGTCGGGAGTCCACATATCGTTGAAGCGAATGTTGAAGGTCGCGCGCGCTTCATTGGCGATGACATTTGTCGCAGCATTGCCAACATCGCAGGTCGTGATTTCAAGATTGGACGCGTCGAAATGCTGCGTTCCGCGGTCGAGCGGCGTGGCCAAAAGTGCCGACAGCAAGCGCACCATGTGATGCATGGGATTGTCAGCCAAATGCGGATAGCCGACGTGGCCCTGTTTGCCGTGCACCACAAGACGTCCGGTCAGCGATCCGCGCCTGCCGATCTTGATCATGTCGCCGAGCGCGTCCGGATTGGTTGGCTCGCCAAGAATGCAATGGTCGAAACTCTCGCCGCGCGCCTTTGCCCATTCGAGAAGCTTGATTGTGCCGTTGACGGCTGGGCCTTCCTCATCGCCCGTGATGAGAAACGCAATGGAGCCCGCCGGCTTTCCATATTGCGCAAGATAATCGAGCACGGCTGTCACGGAGGCAGCGACGCCGCCCTTCATGTCCACAGCGCCACGCCCCCACAAAAACCCATCAGCAACTTCCCCCGCAAATGGATTGAAGCGCCACTTTGCCGGATCGCCCGGCGGTACAACGTCCGTGTGCCCGGCAAACATCAGACATGGTGATTGCGTGCCAATGCGCGCGTAGAGGTTGGCGATGTCGGGTTGGCCGGATTCGGAAAAAGTCA
>CAIZGQ010000856.1 GCA_903932565.1 uncultured Hyphomicrobiales bacterium | reverse complement strand
CGTCGCTGATCGAGGAGCGAACCAGGGCGCAATCGGGCTTCGAGACCGCGCTGGATTCCGAGGCAGCCCGGGCGCGCGAATTGGGGCGTCAGGCGTCTGATCTCAAAGATTTGATCACCAAAATGGAGGCTGAGGCGGTTCGCCGCGCCGCCCTCGCGCCGCCTGAGGAGCCTTTGCCGGGGCCTCCGAAACCCGGAGCGCTGCCGTCCGGCCCACCCTTGGCGCGGCCGGATTTGCCGCGTCTGGGACCGGTTCTGGCGTTTGCTGACACGCGCGGGCGGTTGCATTTGCCCGTTTCTGGCTCTGTTTTGAAGGGCTTCGGGGCGGCCGACGGATTTGGTGGCACGGAGAAGGGCTTATCGATTGCAACCAGAGCTGGCGCGATCGTGGCAGCTCCGTCGGACGCTCGCGTGGTCTTTTCAGGCCCGTATCGGTCTTATGGCCAACTCTTGATCCTGAGCGCGGGCGGTGGCTATCATCTTGTTTTAGCAGGGATGGATCGCATGAATGTCGCGGTGGGCCAGTTTGTTCTGGCCGGGGAACCGATCGGCACCATGGGAGAAGGGTCGTCGAAGACGGCCTCAGCCATTGCTATTGGCGTAGCGCAGCCCGTTCTCTATGTTGAGTTTCGCAAGGACGGGGCGGCAATCGATCCAAGCCCATGGTGGGCAAAGTCGGACATGGAAAAGGCACGCGGATAATGCGCAAGGTTTCACTCGTCGTGCTCGGTGCCGTTGTTGGCGCAGGCATCGTTTCGATCGGCAGCAACCCCCAGTATTTGATGGGCGGTGCGGCTCGCGCTGCGGCGTCGGACACATATCGAAATCTCAATTTGTTTGGTGACGTTTTCGAGAAAATCCGCACGGATTATGTTGAAAAGCCAGACGAGCAAAAGCTGATCGAGGCAGCTGTCAACGGCATGCTGACGTCACTCGATCCGCACTCAAGCTACATGGACGCCAAAAGCTTCCGTGACATGCAGGTGCAGACGCGTGGCGAATTCGGCGGCCTTGGCATCGAGGTCACGCAGGAAGACGGCTTCGTGAAGGTGGTGACACCCATTGACGATACGCCGGCCTCCAAGGCAGGCATCCTCACCAACGACCTGATCTCGGCAATCGATGGCGAATCCGTGCAGGGTCTGACGCTGAACCAGGCAGTCGACAAGATGCGCGGCGCAGTTGGCAGCGACGTGAAGCTCACGGTGTTGCGCGGCTCGGCCAAGGAAGCCAAGGACATCAAGCTCACCCGTGCGGTCATCCAGATCAAATCGGTGCGCTACGAGGTCAAGGGCGACATCGGTTACATCCGCATCACCCAGTTCAACGAGCAGACGACTGACCTTCTGAAGAAGGCGATGGAGAAGTTTGCTGCGGAAATCCCGGCCGACAAGTTCAAGGGCTACATCATGGATTTGCGCAACAATCCGGGTGGGTTGCTGGATCAATCCATCCAGGTGTCCAACGCATTCCTCGACAAGGGTGAGATCGTCTCGACGCGCGGCCGCAACGCGGATGAATCGCAGCGTTACAATGCGCGCGCGGGCAATGACCTGTCCAAGGGCCGGCCGCTGGTCGTGCTGGTCAACGGCGGCTCGGCGTCGGCGTCAGAAATCGTCTCCGGCGCGCTGCAGGATCACAAGCGTGCGACGGTCATCGGCACCCGCTCGTTCGGTAAGGGATCGGTGCAGACCATCATCCCGCTTGGGCCCACCAATGGCGCGTTGCGCCTGACCACGGCGCGCTATTACACGCCGTCAGGTCGTTCGATCCAGGCTAAGGGTATCGATCCCGATATCCAGATCCTGCAGGACGTGCCGGATGATCTGAAGGGCAAGGATGACACCAAGGGCGAGGCTTCGCTCAAGGGCCATCTGAAGAATGGCGAAGACGAAAAGACCGGATCGCAGGCCTATGTTCCGCCGGATGCCACCAAGGACAAGCAGCTGATTGCCGCGATCGATCTTCTGCACGGTGTGAAAAAAGCCTCCGAGCTGATCGAAGCCAACAAGGCGCCGGCCACCCCGGCTCCGGTGAAGAACTGACCTAGCGCGAGTATCGCAACTCGACATGAGCGCCTGAAAACGCGCTCATGTCAGGTAAATCTCCAAAAACGCTCGACTGGCCCGGCTCCGCGCGAAACAATGCGGACTCGGGCCTTTTGATTCGCGGGTTGCTTTTTTGCGCCCGATGAACGCCCCAACGGGATACGATGTGACTCATGCCGCGCGATGATCTCAACGATCCCATCGGGTATGATGCGGGCGACGCACGCGGCGACCACGCAAACGATGTGTCCAAAAAATCATCGCTTGAGACGCTGGGCGGGTTTCGAAATCTCCCCTGGCGGATCATCGCGCTGTGCAGCCTTGGCG
This sequence comes from uncultured Hyphomicrobiales bacterium, assembly GCA_903932565.1. Lineage (GTDB taxonomy): Bacteria > Pseudomonadota > Alphaproteobacteria > Rhizobiales > Beijerinckiaceae > Terripilifer. Next base: position 3,232 of record CAIZGQ010000856.1, on the reverse strand, counting down.
CACTTGTTGTGGGCCTTGTGAGCTTCCTTGTCGCGACGGACGACGGGCTTGGCGGCGAGCCTTACGCGGTTGCACGCCTGCAGCGTCCGGCCCCGGCGGCCCTTCCCGTCCCCAAGCGGCCATCTGCAAACAATCCTGACACGACGGGCAGTATCGGTGTCACCGATCTCTCGGGCGATGACGACGAAATGCAGAGCGGCGTGCGCGTCCTGCGCCCCACATCAAATGCTGCGCCGGGATCGACGACGGTCCTTTCCAACGGTGCGATCATTTTGAAAGTGCCGGACTCGGCGAAGACGATCACCCCTGAGGCTCCGGCCGAGCCCGACCGCCGATTGACTGAAAAAAGTCGCTACGGGCTGCTGCCAAGGATTGCGGCGGACGGGGCGCGACCCGCCGATGTCTATGCTGGCAAACTGCCATCTTCTGCGCGGCTGTCGCGGAACCTGCCAAAAATCGCCATCGTCATTGGTGGGATGGGCATCAGCGAACTCGCAACCGAGGTCGCCCTCAGCAAGTTGCCGGCAGAAGTGACTCTGGGTTTCGCGCCCTTTGGCAGCGATCTGGAGACGCAAGTCAGTCGCGCTCGCGGGCTCGGCCACGAAATTGTGCTGCAGGCTCCCATGGAAGGCTATGGACCCGAAGGCATGTCCGAAGAGATGCAGCGCCGTACCCTGTCGGGCACGGATGCGGCTCAGTCCGTGGACCGCCTGCGCTGGCAGATGGGGCGTTACACGGGTTATTCCGGCGTTATGAATTTTCTGGGGGCGCGGTTTTTGGCGAGCGAGGCCGCCGTCTCCCCCGTGCTGAAAGAAATCAGCGCTCGAGGCCTCTATTGGCTGGACGACGGCAGCGCGCCACAAAGCGTCTCTCTGCCTGCAGCCAACGCTGCCGGGCTGCCGGCTCGTCGGGCTGACGTCGTGCTCGATGGCAGCCCGAAATCGGACGCGGTGGATGCCGCTCTGAAGCGCCTGGAGACCATTGCCAAGGCAAAAGGCAGCGCCATTGGCGTCGCCAGCGGGTTGCCGGAGGTTGTGGATCGCATCAGCACGTATACCCGCAACATGCCCGAGCATGGGGTCATTCTGGTGCCCTTGAACACGCTGATGGCAGCACCGGGGTCCGGCCTGTCCCAGCGCTAAAAGTAAAACGCGTAATGCCAATGACATGGTCATGTGGTTTGCGAAGGCCTATGCAAGGCGGCGCAAACGGGCGTAACCAGCGCCTCGCGGCGTGCTGACAGGTGTGGCTTTGATTGATCTGACGAAATATCGCCCCTGCGTTGGGGTCATGTTGCTCAACAAGGAGGGGCTTGTGTTCGTGGGCCAGCGCAAGAACAAGCGCCTCCTTGAGCACACGGCCCCAGGCTTCGAGTGGCAGATGCCACAGGGCGGAATTGATGAGGACGAGGATCCGCAGGCCGCAGCCCTTCGCGAGCTCGCCGAGGAGACCAATGTCACGTCTGTGTCCGTGCTGGCGCAATCACCCGATTGGTACGCCTATACGCTGCCGCCCGACATTGCGAAACAATCATGGAAGGGCCGCTACATTGGCCAGCGGCAGAAGTGGTTTGCCCTGCGCTTTGAGGGCGACGAGCACGAGATCAATGTCCACGCGCCGGCCGGTGGCCATAAACCTGAATTCGATGAGTGGCGCTGGGAGCAGATGGACCGGCTCTGCGACCTGGTGATTCCGTTCAAGCGGCCCGTCTACGAACAGGTCGTGCGGGATTTCGCACATCTTGTCGGCTAAGGTTACGCTTCCAGGATTTTAAGAGCGGCTTACGGCCTTGCTTCATCAGCCAACCGGATTTGGGACCGCCGCAGCCATTGGGCTCGTGCTGGCCTGGACGACTCCCGCGACTGCCTTGGTCCAGGCACCGCAGCTTTGTCCCACTGCCGGGGCTGAGCAGGGACAGGTTACCTCCGTGGATTTTCATCTGGTGATGCATCTTGCCGACGGGCGGGCGCTGCGCCTCGTGGGGATTGAGCGTCCGGACGACCAACCGGCCGGCGAGGTGCAGTTGGCGGCTTTCTCAAAGCTCGCGGCCATGATGTCCGGGGCTCCCGTGACGTTCACAGCCCTGCGCGCGCCTGATCGCTGGGGTGAAATCCCGGCCTTTGTGTTCGCAGACGGCCCAGCCCAACAGCCTGACCAGTCCCCGCCAGCGACAGCGTCCGTGAACGCCCTCTTGATCGCGCAGGGCCTCGCCCGTGTTGGCGTGACCGTTGATGCCAGGCCCTGTTTTCAATCGTATTTGGCTGTTGAAGCAGGCGCACGCGCGGCCGGTTTGGGGCTCTGGGCAGAGCCTGCCAAACGCATTTTGGCGGCATCAGACACACGCGCCTTGCGCGAACAAGCGGGCCGGATGGTTGTTGTTGAAGGAATTCTCCTCCATATCGGCGAGGCGGGTCGGCGAACTTATCTCAATTTCGGACCGCGTCGGGGTGCGGATTTTTCTGTGACCATTGGTAAGCAGACGCGCGATGCGCTGGAGAAGGGCTCAAAAGCGGGCGCGCCGTCAGAGATGGCGCCGCGCCTCCTGGCTGCAGGCCTGCCGAGCCTGGTTGGTCAGCGGCTTCGGGTGCGCGGCCTTATGGATGTCCAGTTTGGGCCGCAAATCGAACTGTTTGACGCGGACCAGATTGAACTGGTGGACGCCAGTGCGGGAGTTGATCGGTGAGCGGGGTTGGGGTGAGCAGGCGCGGATCAAAGACGACGGGATGGCCGGCGGCCGTATCTGTGTTGCGCCGGCTTGGGGCCGCGGGTTCCATCGTTCTGGGGTGTCTGACACTTGCGAGCTGCGGGGCTCTTGACCCCGGTGGGCCGCGGGTCGACGCCGGCCCTGCCATCCCCACCGAAGCACCCAAGACAACCGGCGTTGAGACACCAGCCGGGGCGGAGCACAAACGCCTCGTTGCGCAGTTTGGTGGCGAATACCGGGCGCCTGTGGTCGAGAAGCTCCTCAACAACATTTTGGCGAAACTCGCGCCCGCCAGTGATGTGCCGGGCGAGGCCTATCATGTCACGTTGCTGAATACGCCCATCGTCAACGCCTTCGCGCTGCCATCGGGAAATCTCTACGCCACGCGCGGTCTGCTGGCGCTGGCCAACGATTCGTCTGAAGTCGCGGCCGTGATGGCGCACGAAATTGCGCATGTGACCGCGCGCCATGCGGCGGCGCGCGCTGAGCTTGAAAAGAATTCCGCGTTGATCGGCAAGGTGGCGCAGG
>CAIZGQ010000855.1 GCA_903932565.1 uncultured Hyphomicrobiales bacterium | reverse complement strand
GTCATGACCAGTGTGCGGCGCTCCGCACCCATCATGATCTTGTCCTTGGCGTCCTCAAACTCGCTCATGGTGACAATGCGCTTGCCACGACGCGCCGCCATGAGGGCTGCTTCGTTCACAAGGTTCATCAGGTCAGCACCCGAGAAGCCCGGGGTCCCACGCGCTACAACCTTGAGATCGACGTCCGGTGCCAACGGCACCTTGCGGACGTGAACCTTCAGGATGCGCTCGCGACCGATGACATCGGGGTTGGGCACAACGATCTGGCGATCAAAACGACCTGGACGCAACAAGGCCGGATCAAGCACGTCGGGGCGGTTGGTCGCGGCGATGAGGATGATGCCCTCATTGGCCTCAAAGCCGTCCATCTCGACCAGCAACTGGTTGAGGGTCTGTTCGCGCTCGTCATTGCCACCGCCGAGGCCTGCGCCACGGTGACGACCGACCGCATCGATTTCATCGATGAAGATGATGCAGGGCGCGTTCTTCTTGGCCTGCTCGAACATATCACGCACGCGACTTGCACCAACGCCGACAAACATTTCCACGAAGTCAGAGCCTGAGATCGTGAAAAACGGCACGTTGGCTTCGCCTGCAATGGCGCGTGCCAACAGGGTCTTACCCGTGCCGGGAGGACCCACAAGCAACACGCCGCGCGGAATGCGACCACCCAGACGCTGGAACTTCTGCGGATCGCGCAGGAATTCAACGATCTCCTGCAAGTCTTCCTTGGCCTCATCAACGCCTGCGACGTCCTCAAACGTCACGCGCCCATGAGCCTCGGTCAGCAGCTTTGCCTTGGACTTGCCGAATCCCATGGCCTTGCCGCCAGCCCCCTGCATTTGCCGGGAGAGGAAAATCCAGACGCCCAGGAATGCGATCAGTGGCAGACCGTTGACGAGCAGGGTCACCAGCCAGGAATTGCCTTCTGACGGCGGACGGGCCGAGATGGTCACGTTCTTGGTATAAAGCCGCTGGACCAGCGTGGGATCATTCGGCGCATAGCTCGAAAACGCTCGGCCATCGTTGTAATGGCCCGAGATATCGTTGCCCGCGATGGTCACTTCGCGAACGCTGCCCTGATCCACAGCCGTCAGCAATTGGCTGAAGCTGACATCCTGGGCCTGCTGGCGCTGGCTCGGATTCTGGAACAGCATGACGAGTGCCACCACCAGAAGGAAGATGATGACCCAGAGGGCAAAATTTCGGTAATTCGGATTCATGGTCGATCCGTAAAAGGCTCCCCCAGTGGGTCGGATGACCGGTCGGGGCGCGCGTGGACTTTGCATCTAGGGGCCACATTCGCCTTTTCCAAGAGAATGCGACACCTACTCCCCAAACATTAGACCGAAATCCGCCAAACAGTGAAGCGGCAGGAGCAAGATGTCACAGCACTCAGGTAGCCCCCGCGCCAGCGCCTGGCAGGTTTGGCACAGGGTGGGCGGCGTCTTTACCAAGAGGGCCGCACAAATCAGCTCTCAAATTGTCGGCTCTACTCGATCCCGTCTTCAGTTTGGCTGGGAGAGGCACTGGTACGCCCACGCTGGCGAACGTCCGCAGTCAAATTCATGACCCCTCGCGCAGTCACCGACAGAACACATCCGCCAAGGCTCGCCCGAAATGCCCGGCCCTCCCCGACCGCAGCTTTCAAGCGCAAGGCGAGAGTCTCTGTCCGATCATATCGCGGTACGCGACCCGCTGCTGCCGTCACCACCTGTTGCACCCAACGGATAACCAGCTCGTCGGGGGCTTGGGCGAGTTTGCGAACATGACCATCGGTCGCGATGCCAGCGGACAGCGCCTGCAGCGCGGAGATAAGGGCCGCGTCAGCCCGCCTTGCCCGCGCCGCGAGCCGGACCAGTGCGGGTGCATCCAACCCCTCGGCCGCCAGCGCCTCGGCCATCTGGCGCCAGCGGGCGCGCGCAAATCGCGGATCAACGTTCGAGGGATCATCAAAAAACGGCTGGCCGACAGCGGTACAGATATCGACCAGCACCTGTTTGCGCAGGGAAAGAAGTGGGCGGGCCAAGATAACGCGATGGACGCCAGCGGGCGACAGAGCTGTCTGCTCCGCCATACCGCCAAGGCCAGAAACGCCAGACCCTCGCGCCAATCTTTGCAGCACGGTCTCAGCCTGATCGTCCGCGTGGTGGGCTGTCAGGATGAAGGTCGCGCCAAGTTGGACAGCTAAGTCGTGCAGCAAAGCGTAGCGGGCGGCGCGCGCTGTTTCCTGGAGGCGCGTCTTTGGCTTTACCCCCTGCCAGACCAGCGTGTGATG
>CAIZGQ010000854.1 GCA_903932565.1 uncultured Hyphomicrobiales bacterium | reverse complement strand
GCCGCCGCGCACAGCCGTGCTCTGGCTCATTTTGGTGACCAGCCTCCTGAAGCTGATCTTCGCGGCCGCCACGGGCCTTGGGGTTGATGAAACCTACACTGTGGCCACGAGCCACCTGTTGGCCATGAGCGTTTACGACCATCCCCCCATGGCCTGGTGGCTGGCCTGGGCTGGCGCGCATCTGTTTGGCACAACGGCACCACTTGCGGTGCGACTGCCGTTCATCGCTCTCTCGGCGTTTTCGACATGGCAGATGTTCCGGCTGGCCTCGGTGCTGTTCAGCGAACGCACCGGCGTGCTTGCGGCCTTCATTTTCAGCTGCGCGCCGGTCCTGGGCGTCACCAGTGCCACCTGGGTGCTCCCAGATGGCCCTTTGAACGCCATGCTGCTCAGCGGGGCTCTGTGCCTCGCACAGGTGCTGTTTGTGCCCGGTGCGCGCCCGCAGCTCTGGCTGGCCGCAGGTTTCTTCGGCGGCTTGGCCATGCTGTCGAAATACCACGGCGTCATTCTGTTTGGTGGAGCCGGGTTGTTTCTTCTCACAAGCCCGACGCATCGCCGCTGGCTGGCGACGCCCTGGCCCTATCTGGGTGGCCTGCTGGCCGCGTTGATGTTTGCGCCGGTCGTCGTCTGGAACATCCAGCATGGATGGGCCTCGATCGCCTTTCAGGGCCAGCGCGCCGCTGTCAGCCAATTCCGTCCTTGGATGCCGATTGTTGTGCTGGCCGGTCAGTCCGCGTTCCTGCTGCCGTGGATCTGGCTGGCCTGATGGTGGCGGCAGGCCGCGCCGTTCTCAATCGTGTGGCTGCGCCCCGCGGCTGGTTTTTGGTCTGCCTCGGACTGGCGCCGGTGCTCGTCTTCACGCTGATTTCAGCGTGGTCGCGCAACGCCGTTTTGTTCCACTGGGCGGCACCCGGTTATCTGTTGTGGATCCCCCTGCTGGCGGCAGCACTCACGGGTGAGAGCGGGGTCGAATTGATCAGCCCAACGACATTGCGCCGTTTCAGCATCGCAAGTGCAGCCTTGGTTGCCGGGCTCGTGTTCGCGGTTTCGCTGCTCGCGCAATTGCCGTGGCCGAATTTTGGCTCAAACCACCCGGAGCTTGCTTACCCCTTGCAGGATTTGGTGACGTGGCGCGAGGTGCCGCAGGCGCTTAAGGCGCGGGGCTATATGGGCGCTGCAAACATCGTGGTTGGTGCCACCAGCTGGCATGACGCGGGCAAACTTGATTACGCGTTGGATGGCGCCATGATCGTGACTTGCCTGTCACCCGATGCGCGCCAATATGGCATTCAGGCCCCGCTCGCCTCGTTTGTGGGGCGGGATATGATCATCGTGACACCGTCATCGCGCGTCGATGACATGATCAAAGAATATGGGCCGCGTTTCGCATCCATCGTGCGGCAGGATGATGTTCAAATCCACCACTTCGGCCAGCCGATTGTTGACCTTGCGGTCCTTTATGGAACGGGATTGAAGCCATGAGCGTGCAGCGTGATCCGGTGAAGCCCGGTCAGGAAAGTGTATGGGATTATCCGCGTCCTGCTGTCGCGCAGGCCTGCACGCGGCGCGTGCAGATCATCCATAAAGGTCACGTTCTCGCCGACACAAAAGCTGCTGTCCGCACGCTCGAGACCAGCCATCCGCCGAGCTATTATATTCCGCGCGACGACATCGCAATGCACCTGTTGCGGCCGGGCACTTCCTCGTCCTTTTGCGAATGGAAGGGCAGTGCGTCTTATTTTGATGCTGTCATTGGGGGTGATGTTTTCGCGAATGTGGGCTGGTCTTATCCCAAGCCCACGGCAAGTTTCATGATCCTCAAGGATCATATTGCGTTCTACGCGACACCTTTCGACCAATGCCTGGTCGATGGCGAAAAAGTCCAACCGCAGCAAGGTGGATTTTATGGTGGCTGGATCACCAGCGATCTGGCGGGACCCTTCAAGGGTATTCCCGGCAGTCGCTTCTGGTAGCGGACTGCCGGGTGTTTCAAGCCCTGGATTAACGCATCACAACCGCGACGCCGATCAGATAGGGATGCAGGAAAATCATCGCGACAAAGGCGAGTGTTCCTGTCGTGAGGACAATGGCATCCGCCTTGGTGAAGTTGGACTGGCGCGCTGCACCCATGTCACCGCGCCGTTTCACGGCAATGCGGTCAAACACAGCCCAGGCCAGAAATG
>CAIZGQ010000853.1 GCA_903932565.1 uncultured Hyphomicrobiales bacterium | reverse complement strand
GACGAGGCATTCGTGAATGATGCGGGACGAGTGCGTGCTGTCGGAACCACCGCGCAAGATCGCCGCATTCCCGGCTTTCAGACACAAAGCACCCGCGTCAGCCGTGACATTGGGACGGCTTTCGTAAATCACGCCGACGACACCGAGCGGGGTGGCGATACGCTCAATCCGCAGCCCATTGGGACGCTCAAAGGTTTCGAGCAAACGACCGACAGGGTCCGGCAGATCGGCAATCGCAGCCACGCCGGCGGCCATCGCCTCGATGCGCGCTGGCGTGAGGGCGAGGCGGTCGAGCAAAGCGGGACCAGCGTCCGCCGCCTTGGCAGCTGCCATGTCGAGCGCGTTGGCACTGATGATCTCGGCAGCGCGGGCGCGCAACGCATTTGCAGCGCTGCGCAACGCCAGATTTTTGGTCTCGGTCGAGGCAAGTGCGAGCTTGCGCGCAGCTTTGCGGGCCGCAGCGCCCAAGGCCTGCATCTGTGCCGAAATGTCGTCTGCCACGTTCGATGTCATGGCGCTCACTTATCAGAAATGCCGCCACGTTGAAACGGCACACCCGTCCCGCGTGAAAACCTCAGGCCTTGTCGAGCCCGTACAACGTGTGGAGCGTGCGCACGGCGAGCTCCGTGTATTCCGCGTCGATCAGAACCGAGAACTTGATCTCGCTTGTCGTGATGGCGCGGATGTTGATGCCTTTGTCCGACAGTGCCTTGAAGGCGCGCGCCGCGACACCCGCGTGGCTGCGCATGCCGATGCCAATCGCGGATACCTTCACCACGTCGGTCGCGCCATGGACGCTCGAAAATCCAATGTCGTCCTTGGCTTTTTCAAGGATCGCCCGGGCCTTGTCGAAATCGGCCGCCGGCACCGTGAAGGTGAGGTCGGTGGTCTTGGCGTCATCGGAGACGACCTGAATGATCATGTCGACATTGATGTTGGCATCGGCCAAGGGCACGAAAATGGCCGCAGCCACGCCGGGCTTGTCGGCAACGCGACGGAGCGTGATCTGGGCCTCGTCCTTTGAATAGGCGATGCCGCTGACAACCTGTTGTTCCACGATATCCTCCTCGTCGCAGATGAGCGTGCCGGGCTTGGGATCATTCGGATCGTCAAAGGACGAGCGCACGAATGTCTTTACCTTGTGCACCATGGCGAGCTCGACAGAGCGCACCTGCAAAACCTTGGCCCCGAGCGAGGCCATTTCCAGCATTTCTTCAAACGCGACACGGTCCAGGCGGCGCGCCTTGGGCACGATGCGCGGGTCGGTCGTGTAGACCCCGTCCACATCGGTGTAGATATCGCAGCGATCCGCGCCAATGGCGGCCGCGATGGCGACTGCACTCGTGTCCGAGCCACCGCGTCCCAGCGTCGTGATGCGGCCGCTCTCGACGTGCATGCCCTGGAAGCCTGCGATCACGGCCACATGGCCGGACGCAAGCGAGGCCAGGACGTCCTTGCCGTCAATCCCGGTGATGCGTGCCGAGCCATGGGCATCGTCGGTGGTGATGGGGATTTGCCAGCCCTGCCAGGAGCGAGCGGGAAGACCGATGTTCTGGAGCGCGATGGCCAGAAGCCCGGATGTCACCTGCTCGCCGGAGGCCACAACCGCATCGTATTCGCGCGGATCATAGAGGCCCGCCGCGTCCTTGCACCAGCCAACGAGTTCGTTGGTTTTTCCGGACATGGCCGAGACGACCACAGCGACCTGGTAGCCAGCTTCCACTTCGCGCCGAACATGGGCCGCCACATTGCGGATGCGCTCGATGTT
>CAIZGQ010000852.1 GCA_903932565.1 uncultured Hyphomicrobiales bacterium | reverse complement strand
GTCTGGCCCACCGTGAGCCCCGGAAGCGAGCGCACCACCAGCCCCTTCAAAAGCTCATGATCCGAGTCAACAAAATCCGCTCGCCCCGCCTCGATGATGGGCAGGACGGAATCATGATATGAGCCATGATTGACCTCGGCCGCCGGCTTCAACTTCAGCTGATCCTGCCAATGTTGCGCTTCAACGAGGCCAATGAGGTAGCGCGCATTTGGAAAGGTCGGCACCCAGCGACCATTCACCAGCCTTGTATTCCACCCCACATGGTCAGCATGAAGATGCGTGCAGAAGACGTAATCAATGTCTTCTGGCTGCAGGCCAAGGCTGGCAAGTGTCGCCAAGTAATCGGTGCCCTTGCGTTCGTGCCAGACAGGCCGATTGGGTCGCTGTTTGTGCTCGCCAACGCACGTGTCGATGAGGATGGTTTTGCCATCGAGCCGCAGCACAAATGACTGAATTGAAATGAAGAGATCGTTTCCCTGCATGAAACGCGGCACCAACCAGCTCAAGGCTTCCGCAAGCTCCGCCTTATCGGCATCCGGAAAAAACCAGCTCATGGCCAAGGGGAATTTTTCAAGATCAACAACGCGATCAATGCGCGCGTCGCCGATCATGAGGGACGTTGCCTGTGTCATGGGGTCCTTGTCGTCATCTCTTGCGGTCGAGCCAGACCATATTGCGCAAGTGTGGTCGCGACACATTTTGTTTGTCAATTTGATTATCCGATTGACAGGCAAAGTTGTATGGACAACTTTAGGCTCAAGTCACACGCGCAATGGAGCTTGTCATGGTCGATGCACTGGCATGGCGCAAGAAATTCGCCGTGATGGGCCCTTCCACAAATACGATTGTGCAGCCGGATTTTGATGATCTCCGGCCCGCTGGCGTCACCAATCATTACAGCCGCATCTACACGCCGAACGCCAAGGCGGTCAGCAATGACAGCTTTATGAAGGGCGCGCGGCTGATCGGCGACAACACGATTGATGCCGTCAACAGCGTCATGACCTGCGAGCCGCATTATCTCGTCATGGGCATGTCGGCGGTCACATTCTTTGATGGCGTGAAAGGCGCAGATGCATTTCGTGATCGCGTGTCAGAGGCCAGCGGCGGACTTGGCGTGAGCATCGGCTCGCATGCCTGCACGGCAGCCCTGAAGGCTTATGGCGGCGTTAAACGCATTGCGTTTTTCTCGCCCTATTATCCAACAGCCAACGCGGAAGTGAGCCGCTATTTCAGCGAGTCCGGATTTGAAGTTGTGCGCGACAAGCCCTTGTTGTGTCCAAGCTGGATTTCGATTGCGGAAGTCACCACGCAAACATGTCGCGACACCATTCGCGAACTTGATGGCGACGACGTCGATGCAATCATTCAGGTCGGAACCAATCTCAGCATGATCCGATTTGCGGCCGCCGCAGAGCAATGGCTTGGCAAGCCTGTGATTGCGATCAACACAGCAACGTACTGGCATGCTTTGCGCGCAAACGGCATCCACGACAGGATTCAAGGGTTTGGTCGTCTGCTCGAAGAATTTTAAATCGACCCGCCGATGAAGGATAAAAAAAGCCCGGGCCATGTGGGGTGGTCCGGGCTTCATATATCGGAAGCGACTCAGGCGTTAGGCGAGATCAAACCGATCAAGGTTCATCACTTTGGTCCAGGCCGCCACGAAATCACGCACAAACTTCTTGTGGGCATCCGCACTGGCATACACTTCCGCCAAAGCGCGCAGCTGTGAGTTGGATCCAAACACCAGATCGACGCGGGTCCCAGTCCACTTGATCTCACCGGTTGATCGATCGCGACCTTCAAACACATCCTTGCCACCTGCACGTGCGGCCCATGTGGTACGCATATCCAGCAAGTTGGTGAAGAAGTCGTTTGTGAGCGCGCCCGGCCGCTTGGTGAAAACACCATGCTGCGCGTGACCAGCGTTGGCGTTGAGCACGCGCAGCCCGCCGACCAGTACTGTCATTTCCGGCGCCGTCAGCGTCAAAAGTTGTGCCTTATCGACAAGCATTTCTTCGGCTGACGTGGTGAACGTGGCTTTCTGGTAATTGCGAAAGCCATCGGCCAAAGGCTCCAGAAACTCGAAGGACTCGACATCCGTCTGCTCTTGCGATGCATCGGTACGGCCCGGTGCGAAGGGAACCTCGACTGCTTCCCCTGCGGTGCGTGCTGCCTGCTCAATGCCTGCACACCCACCAAGCACGATCACGTCCGCCAGCGAGACCTTCTTGCCATCGCTCAAAGTGGTATTGAACGTGGTCCGCAAAGCTTCAAGCACACCAAGCACTTTTTCCAATTGGTCCGGCTGGTTCACCTCCCAATCCTTCTGCGGGGCCAGACGAATGCGCGCGCCATTGGCGCCACCGCGCTTGTCCGATCCGCGGAAGGTCGAGGCGGAGGCCCATGCCGTACCCACAAGCTCGGAGACCGAGAGGCCTGAAGCAAGGAGATTTGATTTCAGGGCGGCAATGTCCTGCGCGTCGATCAAGGGGTGATCAACGGCGGGGACCGGGTCCTGCCAAATCAACTCTTCCGACGGGACTTCTGGCCCCAGATAACGCACCAACGGGCCCATATCGCGATGGGTCAGTTTGAACCACGCGCGTGCAAACGCGTCAGCAAAGGCAGCCGGGTTTTGATGAAAGTGCCGCGAGACTTTCTCGTAGGCCGGATCCATCCGCATCGCCATATCGGCTGTGGTCATCATCGGCGCGTGACGCTTGGAGGGATCATGCGCGTCCGGCACCAGCGTTGCAGCCGCCGGGTCGGTTGGCGCCCATTGATGGGCACCGGCGGGACCCTTTACGAGCTGCCAATCAAAACCAAACAACGTGTCGAAGTAGGAGTTGTCCCACTGGATCGGCGTTGGCGTCCAGGCGCCCTCGATCCCGCTGGAGGTGGTGTCGACACCCTTGCCGGTGTGGAAGGCATTACGCCAGCCAAGGCCTTGCTCGGCAATGTCTGCGCCTTCAGGCGTTGGCCCAACAAGCGCTGCATCACCTGCGCCATGACTTTTGCCGAAGGTGTGGCCGCCCGCCACGAGGGCAACCGTCTCCTCGTCATTCATGGCCATGCGGGCAAATGTTTCGCGAATGTCGCGGCCCGAGGCCACCGGGTCCGGGGTGCCATTGGGACCTTCGGGATTCACGTAGATCAAGCCCATCTGGACGGCTGCGAGCGGATGTTCGAGCTCGCGGTCGCCGGCATAGCGCGTGTCGCCAAGCCAGGTATCCTCGCTGCCCCAATAAATATCCTCTTCCGGCTCCCAGACGTCCGCGCGTCCGCCGCCAAAACCAAAAGTCTTGAGGCCCATGGATTCCAGCGCGGCATTTCCCGCCAGTATCATCAGGTCCGCCCAGGAAATCTTGTTGCCGTACTTCTGCTTCAGCGGCCACAAAAGCCGTCGCGCTTTGTCGAGGTTGACGTTGTCCGGCCAGCTGTTGAGCGGCGCAAAACGCTG
>CAIZGQ010000851.1 GCA_903932565.1 uncultured Hyphomicrobiales bacterium | reverse complement strand
CTCGCGAACATTGGCGAGCGTGTCGAGCCGATCTGCGAAGCTGCGGGTGGTAATCACCTCGCCATAGAAGCGCTCAGATGTGTCGATGTTGTGGTTGTAATAATCGAGGCCCGCCTCGGCGAGGGTGGAGGCCTGGGCTGGTGACAACATGCCCAGGGTCATGCAGGTTTCCATGCCCATGGCGCGGACGCCCTTCACCATCGCGATGATGGCGTCCATGTCGCGATCCTTGGGGCTGCGCCAGGCAGCCCCCATGCAATAGCGGGTTGCACCCGCGACCTTGGCCGCCTGTGCTTCCTGCAGGACCTTCTCGACCTCCATCAGCTTGGAGGCCTTGAGGCCCGTCGGCGCGCTGGCGGACTGGCTGCAATAGCCGCAATCCTCCGGGCATCCGCCCGTTTTGATCGAGAGCAGGCGGCTCATCTGGACCTTGTTGGGGTCAAAATGGGTCCGGTGAACCCATTGAGCCTGGAACAGGAGATCGTTGAAGGGCAGGTCGTGAATGGCCTGGGCTTCTGCGCGCGACCAATTGTTTCGGATCGTGCCAAATGCCCCAACGGAATTGGCCACCTCTTGCGGCAGGCGAGGATGCATAGACATGCGCGAAACCTTTTCAGACGTCTTTCACCATGGGCATAACCCATGTGGCTGCGAGAGGAAATGTTGCTCACCTCCCCCAACGTCGGGCAAGGCCCTCTTAAGGTTTGTCGCGCGAATTGAAAACCCAGCACATGGCCGCAAAGGCCGGGCAGGGGGCGTTCCATGCATCACCGCAATCAGGGCCTGACCGGGCCATTGTTCACGTTTTTCCTCATGATCGGGTGCTATTCGTATGTCATGTCCAATTGGGCCAGTTGATCTCGCCCAATTGAGACGCGTTTGGTGTCCGCTGCGCTCAGAGCTTCATGCGCAGCAGCCGCTCCGCATTGCCATGGCAGATGGCGGCACGCAGGTTTTCGTCGATATCCACGCTGTCGATGAACTCAGCACCGTCCCTGGCGCCTTCGAACGGATAGTCCGCCGAGAACATCACCCGATCACCACCCAGCGCATCAACGGCGCACATCAGCGGCTCGCGTGAAAACATGCCAGACAGCGTGACGACGAAATTCTGCTTGATGTAGTCGGATGGTTCACGCTCAAGCTTGATGCCATACAGCTTAGCCCGGCTGTCAAAGCGCCAAAGCAGGTAGGGCAATGTCTCACCCAGATGGCCGAGCGCCACAGTTGCCTTGGGGAACTTGTCGAACAGGCCGCTGAACACAAGGCGCAGCGCGTGACTGCCGGTCTCCAGCGTCCATTCCCACGTCGCCCGTCGCAGACCCGGCTGATCCGCCAGAGCCGGGAATAGCGCCATGGGGTCGGCCGGATGGATGTAGACCGGTACGCCAAGCGCCTCTGCCCGCTCCCAGAAGGGGTACAGGTCGGGATGGTCCAGATATTGGCCGTTGGTGTGGCCATTGATCATGGCACCCCGGAAGCCCAACTGCTCGACGCAACGCGTGAGCTCGTCGGCGGCAGCTTTGGCGTCTTGCATGGGCAGATGCGCAAAGCCCGAATAGCGCTTGGGATTTTTCTGCACTTGCGCGCTAAGAAAATCGTTGCCCTGGCGGGCGAGCCGGATGGCAATTGCCACATCGGGTTCGCGCTGCACGCCAGGCCCGGCAATGGACAGAACCGCATGGGCGATGCCAGCGGCATCCATGCCTGACAGGCGTTCCTCGCCGAAGTCATTGAGTTTCTTCAGGATCGCCGCTTTTCCGGCAGCCGGCACGGTATCCATGGTGCCGGACCAGTAGCCCTCAAAGCCGGGGCACATGAAATGCTCTTCGAGCGCGATTTTCGGGATCATGTTTCCTCCTCAAGATGGCGGGCCATTTGTGTTGGTGTGGAAATCTCCTGCACCAAAACCCGCATTTCAGGTCATAGGGACCACAATATGGGTCGCTTCGCAAGAGCGCACCCGGGGCACTGCCCAATCGGCATGCGGGATGCATAGCGGATCGTGAGTGTGTTGCGACACATCAGTTAATGATCCCTGGAGTTCCGTAATGTCGGCTGTTGAAACAATTTCGCCAAGCGTATCCGTCCCATCCCGATGGGTACAACTTGGGCTGGGTCTCATCGCAATGATGGCGATCTCGAGCCCCCAATATGTCTGGACCCTTTTCGTAAAACCCTTCCAGACCAGCACGGGCGCCTCGCTCCCAGCGATTCAGATCACGTTCTCCATTCTCATTGTGCTGCAGACATTCTTTTCGCCGCTGCAAGGCTACCTGATTGAGAAGTTCGGCGCGCGCTCGCTGATCGTTGTCGGCTGCTTGCTCAGTGGTCTGGGCTGGATTGCGTCCTCGCAGGTCACCAGCCTGACCGGCCTTTACCTGACTTACGGCTTGTTCTGCGGCATCGGCACCGGATTTGTGTACATCGGCATCGTCGGCCTGATGTTGAAGTGGTTCCCGGATCGTCGCGGTCTTGCGGTCGGTGTTGTGGCTGCGGGCTATGGCTTTGGCGCAATCCTGACCACCTTCCCGATTGATTCGATGATCAAGTCCTCGGGCTATCAGTCGACTCTTCTGACGTTCGGCATCGTGCTCGCTTTGGTGGGCGCGCTTGCGGGTCTGTTCATGCAGGCGCCGCCCGCTGACATGGTGGCCCCGGCTCCTGCTGTTGAGTCCACGATCAAGGATGTCGGCTCGAAGGAAATGCTGAAGACGCCGTTGTTTTGGCTGTTCTTTGGGATGATGACGATGATGTCGACCGGTGGTCTGATGGTCACATCGCAGTTCGCGCCCATCATGCGCGAGTTCGGCGTGGCCGATGTCGTGATTTTCGGCATGGCGGCCCTGCCGTTCGCGCTGACGTTTGACCGCATCACCAATGGTCTGACACGGCCCTTCTTTGGCTGGGTGTCTGACAACATCGGTCGTGAAAACACGATGATGATCGCCTTCCTGCTGGAAGCGGTCGCAGTGTTCGCCATGCTGATGGTGCGTGACAATGCGCTGTTGTTTGCATTGATGTCGGGTGTTGTGTTCTTCGGTTGGGGCGAGATTTTCTCGCTGTTCCCCTCGACGCTCACAGATACCTTCGGTTCGAAGAATGCCACGACCAACTATGGGTTTCTCTACATGTCGCAGGGCATCGGCGCGATCCTCGGCGGCCCGGCTGCAGCCCTGCTGCATGATTCAACCGCGAGCTGGCTGCCCGTCTTCTTCCTTGCCATCGGGATGGATGTGCTGACAGCGCTGCTCGCGTTCTTCCTGCTGAAGCCCCTGCGCAAGGCCTATATCGCCCGCGCCTAAGAGACGTTTTCAGGACTAAAACAGAACGGGCACCTGTGATGCAGGTGCCCGTTTTGCATTTCAAAACATGGAGCCGACGTGCTGCTGTTCTAAATCTTGAACGCTTCCAAGGTCTCGGGCGCGAAGAGTTCTTCCGGCTTCAAGAGGCGCTTCGACAATCCGCAATCGTGGTGGTAGCGCAGGAAGGTCGAAAGCGTTTCGTAATTGTCCTGCAAACCGTAGGGCCAGTAATTGTCACCCATTTCGCGGCGTGTCTCATCCATGACGCTCGTCAGCCACGGCACCATGGATTTCAGCGCGGCCGTCTCGCGGAGATCCTCATAGGTGCGACGCTGGGATTCAGCGAATGCCTTGTAAAGCGACTGCGCAATCCAGCGGTTCTTCTCATAGACATCGCGGCGAATCGCGACCGTGTGCATGATCGGGAAGATCTTCGTCTTGCGCCAATAGGCGAGTTCAACGTCACGATAATTCTCAAACAGGCGCAGCACAGTCTTGCCGTCATAGGTCGAAGGTGCGCGCGCCGTGTGAAGCGCGTCGATCTCGCCGTCACGCAGCATCTGCGCCAGCGTCTTGTCATGGGGGATCGCCTGCACCTTGATGTTGGCTGGCAGATCGAGCGACTGCTTCTCGTGCCGGCCCGGCTCTTCTTCACCGCCGGTGAAATAGGTGACGCTGTCGAGCGGCACGCCGTGGTGCTCGTCCAGAATGCCGCGGATCCAGACGGGGGCCGTCATCTGGAATTCCGGAACGCCGATCCGCTTGCCGATCAGATCCTTCGCCGTCTTGATGCCAGCCTTGGCATTCACGAAAATGCAGGAATGGCGGAAAAACCGCGACGGGAAGATCGGGATCGCGATGAAGTTCTGCTGCTCCTTGAACAGGGAGACCGTGTAGGACGACAGCGACATTTCGGAGACATCGAATTCGCGGAACCGGACCATGCGGAAGAAAGTTTCTTCGACGGGCATATCAAGATAGTTGAGGTCGATACCGTCCGGACGGACTGTGCCATCCTGCAGCGCCCGTGTCCGATCATAGTTCCAGCAGCCGAGGGAGAGTTGAAGCTTGCTCATGCGGAGACTTTCGAAATTGCCGGACTTTACGGGCGGCCTGCCTATTGATTAGGCGATGCGCCTTTCCATCCCATGGCATTTGTTTTTGATGACAACTCATCCTTTAGCAAGCAGCAGCAGAGCTGCAAAGCGCATCGGCATTTGCGGCACTGAAACCTGCGCGCCCCCCTGTTCAGCTATGGTTTGGTGGATAACACGCTGCAAGACGTGACGCAGTTTGGAACGGGCCGGACCACCTGCTGCACCGGAGGCACGACATTCGCCAAGGGTGGAATCGAATTCAATTGTTTTGAACCGGCCAGGCCGTTGGCCAAATTGTCGCCGCGGCCAACAATCGAAAAGAACGTGGTTGCGGGAAGCGCGACGTCGGGCAGCTTGGGGTCACCAATGCCGTGACGGCCACCCTGCGCATCGGTCGGTGGTGTGGCGACGCCGCCATTTTGTCCAAGCTTTGTCTCGATCTTGTTGACCCATTGCTGGATGAGGGAGTCGGGCACCAGAAATGCTTCGCCCAGGACGCCATTCGTTCCAACGATGATCCCAAAGCCCGGACGCGTCAGCATCGCGTGCGTCCCTGAAATTCCGTTCAAAGCGGCAGAGCCGTAGTGCAGCACGACCAGCAGATTGCCCTTTGGATCATAAGCGAAGGTCACGACACCGCCACGGATGCCAATTGTTGCCGTCGGCGTTTTGATTGTCGCGCCATCGGTATGGCTGACTTGGCCACCGACAAAGCGCATGACGCCCTTGGTCATCGTCGCTGACAATTTGCCAGCGCCCGCTGACGGGTTGTAGACGAATTCATCAATCACAACGCTGCTGTTGCTGCCAAGATTGAACATGGACTGATCGAGCAGCGCAACCTGAAGCGTTCCCTCGCCTTTCGTTTCCAATTTTTCGCGCATCACGACGTCGGCACCAACTGTGGCAGTCCGCATGCTGCCGCCGGGTGCCGTGGTCACGGCAGAGGGATTAGCCGACGCAATGATTCCGGCCTTTTGAGCGACGGCTTGCGAGGACAAGGCAATGGCTGCCGCAACCACGGCAACAACATACCGCCCAACACTCGATCGAAGGGCGCGAGGTAAAACCTGAGTTTTCATCGTAACGCCTTTATCCAGAGCCGTATCTTAACGCCCATTGAGACTCAGTACCGGAACGTTGGACCCACCGAGACCGACACGTCTTTGACTTTGTAGTTTGAGATATTTGAAGCCGTCTTCGCGTATTGCACACCGATGCCGATGCCAAAGTTCGCTGTAATCGCCGCATCAAGTGTGCCGCCCACGGCATAAAAGCGATCATGACGCGCGTTCAAAGGATCAACAAACGGGTTCGGATTTGAGAAGTTGTACGTCGAATATTTGACGAAGGGCGCAATCGACCAGCGTCGCGGTATGGAATCGATTGGCGGGGCAAAATCGATCTTGAGAGATGTCTCTGCCGTTGCGCCGTCAAAGCGATCCCAAATCCGTTGACCAACGCCCTGATGATAGGAGCCGCCGACTTGGAGAACGATATTTGAGGCGAGCTGCCAGGAGACGCTTGCGCCGGTCGTGTAGTAATTGCCGGTTGCGAGAAGTGTGCTGGGCGCATTGGCCAGCAGGTGAACATCAGCGCGGCGCCAATCAAATCCTGGATCAATCGAGACAGTCTGCGACACGGGCAGGTGCGCCACAACACCGGCTCCGACATCCGATGTGTAATAGGAATTACCAACGCTGGCGGCACCGCCAACCACATATGGCTTGATCGATGCCCCAGGCATGCCTGCGATGTCGAGCCCCAGCTTCGGGCCCAGACTGAGTTCGGCAAACCCAATGTTATAGGCGTTCAGCTTGAAGTGTTCGGACGCGAAGCCCGTGAAGCGCGTTTCAAACACATCACCGCGCTGGTTTTGAAAATCATAATCATGCCCGACGCTCAGAAGGCCGAACGCACTCCATGCGCCTTTGTTGGCTGACGTTCCAGTTACGGCAAACGGGGTCCCTTGAACAAGGATGTTTCCGCCGTCCGGCACCGATCCCGCGTTGGACTGATATCGAACGCCCGTTTGGGCATAGACCGACCAGCGGCTTTGCAAACGCTGGCGCTGCGCTGCCGACAAATATGCGTCAGCCCGGCTACGAAGATCCGCATCTGCAGCAGGGTCCGCAAGAACCTGCTGGAAATATTGAACAGCCATCTCGTAGGACCCAAGACGGAAATAGGCGACGCCAGCTTCGTATTTCGCGCGGTTCAGTTTGGGATTGTAGGCCACCATGCGTTCCAGCACATTGATCGCCAATTCGGGATCGTTGGCATCTGATGCACGGTGCGCGAGCGCAAACGCGAAGTCGTAGTCTGTGGGATGCGCAAGAGTGTGGTTGTAGGCCGCGGGCAGGCTGGGCTCCTGCGCGACCGCCTGCGTTGCCGCAAACGCCCCCAAAAGAACGGCTGCGCCCGCCGTGGCGGCGCTGAGATACCGCGATCCTGTGGTGGTCAATTCATCACGGCGTGGCACGCTGAACTCCAGGCAGACCCTCGACGCGAGATCTTTTAGCAAGACTTTGTAGCAAGTCCTCACGGCAAGACATCACCGAGACTATTGCTAGCAGTTCAATATCTTTGGGCAATCGCAACAGCCTGCACAAGGTGAAAACAGCCCGGACCTGTCACGAAACTGCATCAGTCCTCAAAGGCGCTATTCGTGTCTGAAAAGCCAGACTTGTTGCTGGGGGCTGCTTATCAGCGGCCGGTGAACTTGGCCGGCCGCTTTTCTGCGAAGGCCGCGACGCCTTCCTGAAAATCAGCGGTCATCATCATTTGGGCCTGCAGGGCGGCCTCGTAATCCAGAAAGCTCTCAAGTCCCGGTGCCACGGCCTGCTGCAGCATCCGTTTGGCCATGCCCAGCGCGAAGGTTGGCATGTTTGCCAGTTCCTGCGCGAGTGCGAGGCTTGCTGAGGCCAAATCCTCGTCGGGCACAACCTGATGGACCAATCCCAGCGCCAGAGCCTCGGGGGCGGCCACAAACCGGCTGGAAAAGATGATGTCGCGCGCCCGCGCCAATCCGATGAGACGCGCCAGAAACCAGGCGCATCCGCCATCCGGCACAAGCCCACGGCGCGCGAAGATCGCCGAGAATTTTGCCGTGTCCGACGCAATCGTCAGATCGCACGCGAGCGCGAGGCTCCAGCCGATCCCCGCGGCATGGCCGCGTACAGCGCAGATGACAGGCTTTTCGATGTCCTGCAGCGCTTTGATCATCCCATGGGCGTAGAATTTCATGCGATGGCGGGCACGTTTTGGATCGGGTCCACCGTTTGGTGGTCCCTCGCTCTGCGTCAGTGCCTCCACATCCGCGCCGGAACAGAAGGATTCACCCCGCCCCGACAGAATGACCGCGCGAACATCATCATTGGCCTGGGCAGCTTCAAAGGCTGCGCGTAATTCGGCCCGCATATCACGCGTTAGAGCATTCTTCTTGCCCGGCCTGGCGATGTGAATGGTCAGGATGGACCCATCAAGTTGGCTTTCGATCATCTTCAGACAACTCCATCGCCGGGCATGTCTCGCAGCATGTGTCGCAGCTTGCGAACCAGCTTGGCTTTGCCATGCGTGCAGAACATATGCGGCATGTGCATATGGGCAGTGTGCAACGAGTCTAATCCAGCTATCAAAGAAAGGCATCCAGCGCTTGGCGCAGATGCAATGCCCCTTGTGGGCGTTTCCTCCCTTGACTTGGGCCGTCTGTTCGCAGGCGGCCTTTTTCTTTGCCCCGACTTTCGTCTAACGTCTAGCGTCTCATTTGCGCGCTGTCGGGTTAGGCGTTTTGGCTTTAAGCCATCAACTCAGCCAATCGAAGTGTCGCGATCTTTTCAATCTCAGACAGGGCGGTCTGAAATTCGACATCCGGGCTGTTGGCAATCCGCGCTTCAAATGCGCTGAGAATCTCGGCCTTGCTGCGGCCCTTCACGGCCATGATGAACGGAAATCCAAATTTCACTTTGTACGCGTCATTGAGCGCTTCAAATGTAGCGCGCTCCGCATCTGTCAAATGATCAAGACCGGCGGACGCCTGCTCGCTTGTTGATTCCGCCGTCAAACGACCGGCCCGCGCCAATTTTCCGGCAAGATCAGGATGAGCATTCACGAGGGCCAATTGCGCCGCAGATGTCCCCTGGCGCATGGCGTGTACCATCACAGCCTGCAGCCCGCTGACGTCATTGGCGGATGGATCAAGGCCCGCGTCATAGGCTGCCTCTGCCACCCAGGGCGAGTGCTCGAACACGCCGCCAAACCGCATGACGAAGTCGGCGCGGGTCATGTCTGTCACCAGCTTATCGGTTTGCGTCATGAGTGTTTCCAATTGATAGCGCCCGAAATGACCGCCGCAGCAGTGGCGCCATGGAAGCATAGCGCATCAGGATTT
This sequence comes from uncultured Hyphomicrobiales bacterium, assembly GCA_903932565.1. Taxonomy (GTDB): domain Bacteria; phylum Pseudomonadota; class Alphaproteobacteria; order Rhizobiales; family Beijerinckiaceae; genus Terripilifer. The sequence continues at coordinate 83 of CAIZGQ010000851.1, read as the reverse complement.
GCGAGCCGCGCGGCGAAGATATCAAGAACGCCTCACATCCACGCAGTCTGCTTTGAATAGTTGCAAAAAGCCCGCATCTCCGG
>CAIZGQ010000850.1 GCA_903932565.1 uncultured Hyphomicrobiales bacterium | reverse complement strand
TCCTCCCCGACACATTCCAGGATCACGACAAGCCCGAGCGAATGTACGCGCGGGCTGGCCTTGATGCGAAGGGCATTGTTGCAAAAGTGCTCGAAGCGCTGGGCCGTGGCGACGAAGCCGCGCGTGTGCTGATTGCGTGAAATGTTGCACGGTGTGCATTCGCCGGTTGAAGCGAGTCGGTGAATTATCAAAAATGTAATTGTTTTAAAGGACTTTTTCAGCGCCTGCATTTTATTCTTTTTTATTTCATGTCGTTTTCAAGGTGTCGTCATGAGACCCTTCATTTTCACAAAGCGCTGTTTTGTTTCTGTTCTCTATGCATTTCTCGCCTTTTCTGTGATTTCAATCGGTCTGACCTTTGCACTCACGGGTCTGCGGCTCGTGTTGGCACATCTCGATAAGCCGCTCGCGCTTGGGCAGCTTCTCGAAACATTTCTGATTTGCCTCATGTTCTACAGCGGACTGGCGGCCGCTGCGCCTTTCACAATTCCCCTGGCCTATATTCTCGCTGTCCCAGCCCTTGCCGTGTGCGCGCTGTTTGGCGCGTCGCAAGGGCACAGCTCCAAAACATTCTACATCATGTCAGGCGCGCTGGTTGGGATCAGCGTTTTTGTTTTCGGCGGCACAGCGTTTTTCTCGCTGCTAATCGGGCTTTCCGGCGGGTTCGCCCGGTATGGCTCATACGAGTCGTTGTTTTCGTTCAGTCCTATGCAACTCGTTTTGTTTTCCGGCCCAATGCTACTGGCCGGATGTGTCGGCGGTTACCATGCGTGGAAATCGAGCTTCGCACCGACCGGATCGCCATGGTAAAATAGGTCTGCGCGTCACTTTCGTGTAAGGGGAGCGAACGTGCCCCGCATGCGGGCAATCCGGAACCCCTCATGTCAACCTTGCGTATCGATGTCACCCTTGTGGAGCGGGGCTTTTTTGAAAGCCGCGCCAGGGCGCAGGAGGCTATTGCCGCTGGGCTGGTGAGCGTGGATGGCAAGCCGGTGAAGAAACCCTCCGAGCAGGTCGGCGAGGAGAGCGTCATTCTGGCAAGCGCCCCGCATCCGTGGGTGTCGCGCGCCGGGTTGAAGCTCGTCGCTGGTCTCGACGCTTTCAAGATTGATCCGACAAACAGGGTCTGTCTCGATATCGGCGCGTCGACCGGCGGCTTCACGCAAGTGCTGCTGGCGCGCGGTGCTAAGCTCATTTATGCGGTTGATGTGGGTCATGACCAGATTCATCCGACCTTGCTCGATGATGATCGCGTCGACTCGCGTGAGGGCACGGACGCGCGGGATCTCACCGCAGCGGATTTCGAAATTCTTCCTGACCTTCTTGTCTGCGATGCAAGCTTCATCTCGCTGAAGAAAGTCCTCGCGCCCGCCCTGGATTTTGTGGCACCCGGTGCTGAGCTTCTGGTTCTGGTGAAGCCCCAGTTTGAGGCAGGCCGCGCGGCGGTCAAAAAAGGCATCGTGCGGGATGCTGACGTGCATCAGCGCGTCTGTGAGGATATCAAGGACTTCATGGCGTCCCTGCACTGGCAGGTTCGCGGGCTTGTCCCATCCCCCATTGAGGGTGGCGATGGCAACCGCGAATTTTTGCTGGCGGCCGTGAAGGGCGAAAAGGTTTGAGTGGATGGATCTGAGCATACAGGAACTGGCGATCGAGCGCCTTGGCGGGCGCGGCGAAGGGGTGGCTGCCACCTCGCGCGGGGCTGTCTATGTGCCCTATGCGTTGCCGGGCGAGGCGGTGCGGGCCTATGTGGATGGCGAGCGCGGACGGCTGACCGAAATCATCACGCCAAGCCCGGACCGGATTGAGGCTTTCTGCCAGTATTTCACCATCTGCGGCGGCTGTGCCGTGCAGACATTGTCGGTAGCGCCCTATCAGGCCTGGAAGCGCAATCTTGTGGTCACTGCCTTGCGGCAGGCGGGTGTCGCCGCCGAGGTGGGCGAGCTCGTCGATGCGCATGGAGCGGGACGCCGGCGCGCGACCTTTCACGTCCGCGTTGAGGCCAATGCGGCCGGGCGTCGGCGCATCGACGTCGGCTTTATGCAGGCACGCGCCCACACGATCGTTGATCTGCAAGAATGCCCCATTCTGGCGCCGTCCATGGACAAGGCGTTGCCCGGCGCGCGCCTGCTGGCTGAGACGCTGGCACATCTCGACAAGCCGCTCGAC
>CAIZGQ010000849.1 GCA_903932565.1 uncultured Hyphomicrobiales bacterium | reverse complement strand
TTTCGCTCTTCGCCAAAGAATGTAGGGCTGCTCTGGCACCGTGGATCAGCAAGGTTCGCAAGTAAGTGTTGCCGCGCTTGCTGATCCCCAACAGCTTCGGCTTGCCACCGGTCGTGTGCTGTCGAGGTACCAACCCAAGCCAGGCGCTAAGGTCACGAGCATGCTCAAAGGCTTCGACTTTGCCAACCGCTGCGACGAGCGCCGTTGCATTCAATGGGCCAATGCCCGGTATCGTGAGGAGCCGACGTGCAAGGCGGTCGCTGCGCGCAAGGTTCGTAAACTCACGGTCTAGCTTATCGATACGATCATTTATCGTTGACCACTCCGCGCGCATGTCGACAACCAGCTCACGGATCCTACCCTTTGGAAGCAAAGTACGCATCCGTTGAAGGTCACCTTGCCGATGCATTCCTGCGCGTAGAGGTAAGCACCAGTGCAAGCACTGGTGTTTGCACTGGTGCGGGGAGGCAGCATTGGGGCAAGTCACTGTATTTTCGGGTGCGCAGCGTCGGCGGCGGTGGAGTGATGCGGAGAAGACCGACCTTGTTGCTCGTGCGTTTGCACCCAATGCGATTGTTTCTCAGGTTGCTCGGCTAGCCGACGTTCACCCAGGACAGCTTTACCGTTGGCGGGCGGAACTTGGCAGTGAAATGAGTGGCGGCAGTGATACCGGATTTGCCCGTGTTGTTGTCAGCGATGATGAAACTCATGTGGACGAAGGGATCGCGATCCGGGTGCGGCTTGGGTCTGCGCAGGTTGAGATCGCCGGGCATGCATCTTGTGCGTTGGTGACGGCGACGCTGATGGCGCTGGTTGGATGATCGCGGTTCCGGGTGGGTCAAAGATCTGGCTTGCGCTTGGCCATACAGACATGCGCCGCGGAATGCGGATGCTCGCCTTGCAGGTGCAGCAGGTCCTCAAACAGGATGTTCACGCCGGCGATTTGTTTGTGTTCAGGGGGCGCAGTGGATCGCTGTGTAAAATTTTGTGGCACGATGGCGTCGCCATGTCGCTTTACATTCGGCGGCTAGAACGGGGCCACTTTGTGTGGCCTTCGGCAAAGGATGGGGTTGTAGCGATCTCGGCATCGGCAATGGCCTGCTTGCTCGATGGGATTGATTGGCGCAATCCGCAGGAGACTTGGCGTCCCAAACAGGTTGGGTAATGAGTGGCAGCAATGGCATTCAAAGTTGCAAAATCCACGGTTCGAGCTGCTTACTGATGTGGAGAAATCGTCGGAAATCTGCGAAAAACGTGGCGTAATGAGAGGGGGTGTGCTAAAAATAGGCATGCCCTCGAGCGCCCCTTCTCAAGAGCTTTTGCAGCTTCGCGCCGAGCTTTTGGCCGTCCGAGAACTGGCAGGTTCTGCGCAAACCAAGGCGCTCGAAGCCGAGGCCGAACTTGCTCGCATCACGGCGGTCAATGCCGCTCTGCTGGCCCGCAACGCCCATCTCGAACTGGTGAACGCGATGATGCGCCGCGACAAATATGGCGCAAGCTCGGAACGCAGCCGGCGACTGCTCGAGCAGTTCGAACTGACCTTCGAGGATCTCGAGGCCGATGCCAGCGCCGCCGAGATCGAAGGCGAAATGGCGGCGGCGAAGACGACCACGGTTGCCGCTTTTACCCGCAAGAAGACGACACGCCGCGACTTCGATCCCAGCATACCGCGCGAGCAGGTCGTCATCCCAGCGCCTGAGCAATGCCCGTGTTGCGGTTCTGATGACCTCAGCCATCTTCCTGCCGTCATCACTGAAACGCTCGAGAAGGTGCCCGCGCGTCACAAGGTTATCCGTACGGTGCGCGAGAAGGTTGCGTGCCGTAATTGCGAGAAGATCAGCCAACCCCCGGCGCCATTCCACGTCACGCCGCGGGGGATGTTCGGGCCACACTTCCTGGCCAGTCTGGCCTTCCAGAAATACGGCCTGCACCAGCCCCTCAATAGCCAGCGCGAGCAGCTTGAGGCCGAGGGTATCGTGCTGAGCCTGTCGACCCTGGCCGACCAGATCGGTGCGATCAGCGTTGTGACCAAACCTTTGTTCATGCTGCTTGAAGCCTATGTCATGGGCGGCGACCGGCTCCATGCCGATGACACCACGCTACCGCTGCTGGCCAAGTATAAGACCGATATCGCCAGGATCTGGGATTATGTGCGCGACGACAGTCCCTTCGGCGGCCTCTCTCCGCCCGGTGTGGTCTGTTATTATTCCCGCAATCGCAAAGGGGAGCATCCACAAGGCCATCTGGCCGGGTACAGCGGCATTCTTCAAGTCGACCGCTTTGCCGGCTTCAACGAGATGTTTCGCCAGAGTGCCATGACCCGCGCCAACTGCTGGGCGCACGGACGTAGGGAGTTCTTCAAGCTGGTCGATATCAAGCAGCAGCTCAAACATAAGAAGGACAAAGCCCCGCTCATCTCACCGATGGCGGCTGAGGCGCTGGAAATAATCGATCGGCTCTTTGCGATCGAGCGCGATATCAACGGCAAATCCGCTGCCGAGCGCTTGGCCGTCCGTCAGGAACTGGCCGTTCCGATCGTTGCCGAGTTCAAAGCGTGGATGGATGAGACACGCGCCAGCCTTTCTCGCCACGATGCCGTCGCCAAGGCTATCGCTTACTTCCTGAATGATTGGGCCGGCTTCACGGCGTTCCTTGCAGACGGCCGGATCTGCCTCACGAACAATGCCGCAGAACGCGAGCTGCGCGGGGTGGCTCGCGGAAGAAAAGCCTGGTTGTTCGTCGGTTCCGATCGCGGCGGTGAGCGCGCGGCAATGATGTATAGCTTCTTTGGCACGGCGCGCCTGAACGCTGTCGATCCACTCGCCTGGTTCACCGACGTCCTCACCCGGATCGCTGACATCCCGCAAAATCAGCTCCACGAGCTTCTGCCGTGGAATTGGAAAGCGGCCCAGAAAGCCAACGTCGAGGAGATCGCCGCCTGATGCAGCGAAACAAGGTCTACGCCGTCATGACCCTGGCCAGGGTCGCACAAGACCTCGGCGAAAGCGAAGATCTCCTCGACGAGCTCACCGACCAAATGGATACCGAAGATGGGTTGATCTGGGTCTACGGTACCGACGATCATCATGTGATGGCATTCTCTGACGATGGTATCGAATGCCTGAAAGAACTCATCGCAAATCACCGCGGCGAATAAATCAAAACCTACGCGCGTCCTTCAACGGAGGCGTACGCTGGATCGGTGGCGCGGGAAGTCCCCATCGCAGTGACTGGTCGGTGTTGACGAAGCACGGGATCAATAAGGTGTATATCGTTGCCGATAATGATGCGGCCGGTCGCGCGGCTGTGCCGAAGATAGCCTGCCAACTCTCACCATATCCGATCACTGTCATGGTGGTGCGGTTCGATGACCGCTTCCCATCCGGTTTCGACCTTGCGGATGAATTTCCAAGAGATTTCTTCATATGAGTGATAACCACGCCCGGAAGCGTTACGCCGGACCATCATTTGCTAGCCTGACGGAACCTGCGGCTTGGGCTACGCGCCTAGGTCAGCCGCAGCGAGGTGGCGCGCGCGGGAGGCCGGCAGGGGCACCGGTGCATCTACGGCCAGAGTTCATGGCGCAGTGGAT
>CAIZGQ010000848.1 GCA_903932565.1 uncultured Hyphomicrobiales bacterium | reverse complement strand
GGCGAGGCGGGGCACGAAAAACCGGGCCTGATTGATGCGCAGGGCCAAATCCGCGACCTTTCTGGCATTGTCTCCGACATCGACGGTGCGATGCTGAGCAGCGGCGGGCTCGACAAGATCAGCAAGCTCGACGCGTCGTCACTGCCGCTTGTGGCAGGTTCGCCCCGCATCGGGCCGTGCGTCGCGCATGTGCCAAATATTATCGCCATCGGCCTCAATTATTCCGATCACGCGGCTGAAGCCGGGATGCCAATTCCCAAGGAGCCGATTGTATTTTTCAAACACACGGGCAGCTTGTGTGGTCCGAATGATGAGACTGTGATTCCGTTTGAATCAACGCAACTCGATTACGAAGTCGAGCTGGGGCTGGTCATTGGCAAGTCGGTGCGCAACATCAAATCCAAGGAGCACGCGCTCGATTATGTTGCCGGTTATTTCCTGCACAATGACGTCTCCGAGCGCTCGTTTCAGATCGCGCGGTCAGGCGGACAATGGGCAAAGGGAAAAGGCTTTTACTCGTTCGCGCCGATTGGCCCATGGCTCGTGACGAAAGACGAAATCGCCGATCCACAGTCTCTCGATATGTGGTTGAAGGTGAATGGCGAACCGCGCCAGCACGGCAACACATCGAAGATGATCTTTGGCTGCGCGGAACTCGTCTGGGCGTGCTCACAAGTTATGGCCTTGCAGGCTGGTGATATCATCGTCACGGGTACCCCGCCGGGTGTTGCGCTGGGCATGAAGCCAAGTCCGCAGTTTCTCAAGGCTGGCGATGTTGTGACGCTGGGCATTGCAGGGCTTGGTGAACAGAAACAGACAATCGTGCCCTTTGCCGCGTGAGTGCAAGTTGAATGGTAAGTTGGGGCTGAGGCGGGTGGCGAAGCTGCCTGCGTCATCCATGCTGTATGAACAAGAACAATTGTATTTACGGGAGTGAGCGCGCATGCACGGCAAAATTGCACTGGAAGAGCATTTTGCGATTCCTGAAACGATCATGGATTCAGCTGGCTTTCTCGCAGATGTCAGCTGGACCGAATTGCGGGCGCGCCTCCTGGATATTCAGGAGCGTCGCATCCGCGAAATGGACGAAACCGGCATCGAGATGACGATCCTGTCGTTGAATGCGCCGGCGGTGCAGGCGATTCCCGATCCGGCGAAGGCTCTGGAGATCGCCCGCATTGCAAACGACTATCTTGGTGAGCAGGTCGCAAAGAGCCCAACGCGGTTTCGCGCGTTCGCCGCACTCCCGTTGCAGGATCCCGACGCTGCGGCGCGAGAATTGACCCGCTGCGTCAAGGACATGGGATTTCTGGGTGGCCTTGTGAATGGGTTCAGCCAGGTCGGCGATGGCAAAAAGGCGATCTACTATGATCTGCCGCAGTTTCGTCCGTTCTGGGCCACGGTGGAAGACCTCGATGTTCCGTTCTACCTGCATCCGCGCAACCCGCTGCCGCAGGATTCGGCAATCTATGAAGGTCATGGCTGGCTGATGGGCCCGACTTGGGCGTTCGGTCAGGAAACCGCTGTCCACGCTTTACGCCTGATGGGCTCGGGGCTTTTTGACGTTCATCCCAAGCTGCAGATTATCCTGGGCCATATGGGGGAGGGATTGCCCTATTCCATGTGGCGCATCGACAATCGCAACGGGTGGGTGAAGGCACCCCCAAACTATCCAGCCAAAAAGCCGATTGCGGATTATTTCCACGCGAATTTCCACCTCACGACATCCGGCAATTTCCGCACACAGACGCTGATCGATGCCATGCTGGAAATTGGGGCCGATCGCATCCTGTTTTCTGCGGACTGGCCGTTCGAGAACATGGACCATGCCGCCACCTGGTTCGACGCCGCGTCCATCAGCGAGGCGGATCGGCTGAAGATCGGCCGCACCAATGCGCAGAAACTGTTCAAGCTCGCCTGAGCGCGAACATGTTCTGGCGCATTGCGCGGCCAGTGTAATTCCGTTTGACCTTGTTTTTGTCTCCTCTACGATCAGCACTTGGGGGCGGCGTCGGGCAACGTGCCGGGCATCGCCACCGACATGACGGCCGACGTGCTGAGCTGACAAGCCTGAACAACAAAGGGTTGCAGCGGCGAACGTAAAGGGGAGGTTAGACATGACTGCGAATATGGGCTTTATCGCGCCTTCCAAACGCGCCGGAGACCTCGCCGTTCACTCGCTCGATTTGTGCCACATGGCCGTTCCCGACCTGAAGGTTGCCCAGCATTATTACGAAAACTTCGGCCTTGATGTTCGCGAGGAAGG
>CAIZGQ010000847.1 GCA_903932565.1 uncultured Hyphomicrobiales bacterium | reverse complement strand
GGTTGCGCTTTTATGCTGCTCTGCGGCATGAAGACGACAAGGTCATTCTTGTGCACGCGGTCAAGCACAGCGCGCGCTTCCTCGTCCAGCAGATCCTTGTCCACAGCGGCCGCTCGTAACATGTCGACGCGGTGCTGCCACCCTTCCCGCTCAGCACTCACGGACGCCAGGTCGCGCGTCAATTCTGCAATGCGGGCGCGGTATTCGTCCTTCGTGTGCAGGCCACGCTCGCCATGCACCGCGTGCCAAACGAAATACGATGTCACGGAACCTGACACCGCATAGAGCACCAAAGGCAGAATGATTGCGCGCAGGCGCGTGCGAATGACCATGACTTTAGAACTGCCCGAAAGCGGTTAATACCGCGCTAACGAACCATCGGTCGGCCCCGGAGATGCGGGCAAATGGACAAAAGAAAGCCCCCGAAACAAAGCCTCGGGGGCCAGCTTGCTGCAGTGCAGCGTGAAACATCACAGAGCTTGGACGGAAACTCAGGCAAGCGCCTTCAACGCGGCGCGGCCGGCATAGACAGCCTGCGAGCCAAGTTCTTCCTCGATTCGGATGAGCTGGTTGTACTTCGCCAATCTATCCGAGCGCGCCAGCGACCCGGTCTTGATCTGCCCGCAATTTGTGGCAACCGCCAGGTCGGCAATCGTTGAATCCTCGGTTTCGCCGGAGCGGTGAGACATCACAGCCGTGTAGCCGGCACGGTGCGCCATATCGACCGACGCCAACGTCTCCGTCAGCGTGCCAATCTGGTTGACCTTGATCAGAATGGAGTTTGCGACGCCCTTTTTGATGCCCTGCGACAGGCGTGCAACGTTGGTCACGAAAAGATCATCGCCGACCAGCTGGCACTTGGCACCAATCAGGTCTGTCACAATCTTCCAACCCGCCCAGTCATCTTCTGACATGCCGTCTTCGATGGTCACGATCGGGTAATCGGCCACGAGCTTGGCAAGATAGGCGGCCTGCTCGTCGATGCTGCGGCTCTTGCCTTCACCTTCATAGACATACTGGCCGCCCTTGAAGAACTCGGTTGCAGCGCAATCGAGCCCAAGCGCCATGTCCTTGCCCGGTTTGAACCCAGCAGCCTCAATGGCTTTCATGCAGAAGTCGAGCGCGGCCTCAGCCGACGGGAGGTTGGGCGCAAAGCCGCCTTCATCGCCGACGTTTGTGTTATGGCCAGCCTTCTTCAGCGCCCCCTTGAGCACATGGAACACCTCTGCACCCCAGCGGACGGCTTCCTTCAACGAAGGCGCGCCGATGGGCAGAATCATGAATTCCTGAAAATCGATCGGGTTGTCGGCGTGTGCACCACCGTTGATGATGTTCATCATCGGCACGGGCAGAACGCGGGCCTGCGTACCACCGACATAACGATACAGCGGCAGGGCTGAGGATTCGGCTGCGGCCTTGGCCACGGCCAGCGACACACCCAGAATGGCATTGGCCCCAAGGCGCGACTTGTTGGGTGTGCCATCCAACGCGATCATTGTCTCGTCGATGCGGACTTGATCTTCCGCCTCGAGGCCGCCAAGTGCCTCAAACAACTCGACGTTGACCGCAGCGACAGCGTTGAGAACGCCCTTGCCGGCGTAGCGAGCCTTGTCACCATCGCGCAGTTCCATGGCTTCGTGCGCGCCGGTGGAGGCACCAGACGGCACGGCTGCTCGGCCCATGGAACCGTCTTCCAGCGTCACATCAACTTCAACGGTGGGGTTGCCCCGGCTATCCAGAATTTCACGGGCAATAATGTCGATGATGGCTGTCATAGGGTCTCTCAGCAGAAGTTTGAGGTCGGGCGACAAAATTTCTGCGCCCTTCTACGCCAAACGACCTCTGTGCGAAAGCGCCACATCAGTCATCACCGCCAAGCAAACCCGGACTTTTGCCATTGTGGTTGAGAGGGCGTTCCACCTGGACATGGTGAGCGAGCGCATCGAGTCCCGGAAGCTTTGGACCTCCTCCGCCCCCTGCCCTTATTCAGCTGCCATCTGAACTGCACCCAAATCGGGCTCAAGCAGCATCACAGCGCCACCTGTGTTCGACAACGGAGCGCAATAGGTGCTGCTCACTTCATGCACGTGCGAACCAAGCGCGGCGCGCATGGCAATCCACGTCATCAACTCGACGCCTTGCGACCCAGCCTGTTCGATCAATTCGCGATTGGTAAAGCGCGTTAAAGCTTCCGGATCGCTGACAATTTTCTCCATGCACATCAGATCGAAGTCGCGATTGATGAAGCCCGCGCGCGTGCCATCCAGCTGATGTGACAAACCACCGGTTGCAACGATCAGGACACGCGTGTCCTCCGGATAAGATCGGATGGCATGTCCCAATTCCTGGCCAAGTTTCCAGCAACGGGCCGCCGAGGGAAGCGGATGTTGAACCGAGTTAATCAGAACAGGCACAACTTTGACCGGCCAGTCTTCACCCGCATCGGGATACAGCAGCTTCATCGGCAAGGTGAAGGCGTGGTCCACCTTCAGCTCCTGACAACTCGTCACGTCAAACTCGTGTTCGACCATGTCTTCAATGATGTGCCACGACAGCTTTGGATGGCCATTGAACGAGGGGACGACCGGGATACCCCACCCCTCGTCCGCGTTGTGATATGTGCTGGCAGCACCAATCGCAAACGTCGGCATCGCATCGAGAAAAAAGTTCAAGCCGTGGTCGTTATAGACAACCACGATAACATCCGGCTTCGCTGTCTTCAGCCATGCATGCAACGGTTTGAACGCATCAAAAAACGGCTTCCAATAAGGCGTTTGTTGCTCGCCACGGTGGATCGCATTGCCAATGGAGGGGACGTGCGACGTGGTGATGCCACCGATGATATGGGCCATGTGTCTCTCTCCCTGTAACTTTCAAACGCGTCTCAATTCCAAGGTCACTGCGCGGCTTTTGCCGGTTGCGCCTGTTCGACAAGATGCTGCTTGAAATTGCTGAGAGACATACCGGTCTGCTGCGCGCCAATGTCCTGCACGCTGAGGCCAAAAATTCCGGCGAATTTGGCGAGGTAATAGATATTGCCACCGGCATCGAGCAGCGCATTGACGTTGCGTGCTCTGATGGCGTCGCGCTGCTTTGGTGTCAGATGAAACTGGTCCATCACGGCGTTTTCGTCCGCAACAAACGCCCTGCGCATGGCCTCATCATTGAACGCAAAGCACATCTTGTTCAGCGCATAGCCAATCTGCGCCTGCTCGCCGGTAAAAACCGGCGTACCTGGAATGCCCTTGAGGTCAACCATGCTGCGTCTCCCGCCATTCTGTTGCTCATTTCTGAGCCGAATGGGGGAGCGCCACATTGATCGAGGTCAAAACCAGATTGCGCTCACAGCCCGGAAGGGGCCGGGATTTCTTTCGCTATTCAGTCTGGCGTCAGACCTGACCGGTCGCCGCCAAGGATTGGGCTTCGGCCACTGCAATCGCCGTCATGTTGACAATGCCGCGCGCGCTGACCGATGGCGTGAGCACATGGGCAGGCTGGGCCGCACCAATCAGGATTGGACCAACCGGCAGCGCATCGGCGACGATCTTCACCATCTGGAAGGCAATGTTGGCCGCGTCCAGATTGGGCATGATCAGCACGTTGGCTTCGCCCTTCAGCTTTGACCCCGGCATAACCTTGTCGCGGATGATTTCGGACAGGGCGGTATCGGCCTGCATCTCGCCATCGGCCTCGACGTCAGGATGCCGCGCGTTGAGAATGGCCAGCGCTTCGCGCATCTTCAGGGCAGACTGGCTGCTCGACCCGCCAAAATCGGACGCCGACAGAAACGCGATTTTTGCCGCCATGCCAAAGCGCTCGACGTGCTCGGCACAGTGGAATGCCATCTCGGCAATCTCTTCTGCCGATGGATTCTGCCGCACATGCGTATCCGCAATGAAGTAATTGCCACGCGGTGTGATGAGCAGGGAGACAGCGGAGAAGTCCTTCGCCCATGGGGCCAGTCCGATGATGTTGCGGATATGCACGAGCCGCGAGTCAAAACGACCCTCGAGCCCACAGATCATGGCATCCGCATCGCCGCGCTTGACCGCGATGGCCGCAATCACAGTCGAGTTTGTGCGAACCAGGGTGCGCGCGGCATCCGGCGTGATGCCACGACGCCCGGCTGTCTCGATCAGCGTGTTCACATAGTCGCGGTAGCGCACGTCGGAATCAGGATTGACCAGTTCAAAATCAATGCCCGGCCGCAGCACCAGACCAAAACGCTC